>NZ_JBSHLH010000044.1:0-1114 GCF_053644255.1 Sphingobacterium sp. NPDC055431 | reverse complement strand
CGGTCTCTCAGGAGTATTTAGCCTTGCCAGATGGTGCTGGCGGATTCCCACAGGATTTCTCCGGTCCCGCGGTACTCAGGATACCACTATGCCTGTATTCTTTGCCTGTACGGGGCTCTCACCCTTGTCGCGCAGTTTCCCACCTGCTTCCAGTTCATAGCACAGTACAATATCGTGGTCCTACAACCCCGGCCATGCCGTGACATGACCGGTTTGGGCTCTTTCCCGTTCGCTCGCCACTACTTGGGAAATCATTGTTATTTTCTCCTCCTACGCCTACTTAGATGTTTCAGTTCAGCGCGTTCGCCTCAATTGATGGCATGTCTTCAACATGCCGGGTTGCCCCATTCGGAAATCCACGGATCGATTCGCATTTGCCGATCCCCGTGGCTTATCGCAGCTTATCACGTCCTTCATCGCCTCTGAGAGCCTAGGCATCCCCCGTGTGCCCTTGTTTACTTTCTTCACGCTACCACCCCTTTTGCAAAGTGGTAGGTTGCTTTTTGGATCCATGCCCCGAAAGGGACACTTCTCCTCTGTTGTCTTCTCTTGTTAATCTCTTTTCTTCCAATATGTCAAAGAACTCTTTGTTCAGATGTGAGTATAGAGATGTGGGATATGAGATATAAAATCCCTTAACCTACATAGCTCCGCGTGACCCTCTGGCATGGACCGGCATTGCACCGTCCCATATCTCAGATCTCACTTCTCATATCTAACCTGTGGAGAATAACGGATTCGAACCGTTGACCCCCTGCGTGCAAGGCAGGTGCTCTAGCCAGCTGAGCTAATCCCCCGTGTGATGGTAGTCCCGAGCAGATTTGAACTGCTGACCCCTACATTATCAGTGTAGTGCTCTAACCAACTGAGCTACGGGACTAGCTTATCTTTCATCTCTCTCTCGGTGTCACCGTTTGTCGGAAGCTTTTTGCAGATCGTCACTATCTAGGTTCTAGATACTAAATACTCACTACTAAATACTCCCCACAGGGCGGGCACTTTCTTCTGAATGTCTTTTTTTTCTGTATAGATCATGTATGTGGCGCAGCTCCCCCGGAGCGGGCTCTAGAAAGGAGGTATTCCAGCCGCACCTTCCGGTACGGCTACCTTGTTA
>NZ_JBSHLH010000043.1:0-1302 GCF_053644255.1 Sphingobacterium sp. NPDC055431 | reverse complement strand
CATTAAGATGCAGGCGGAGCTGACCAAGCTCCGCGAGAAGAACAACGGGAGATAGCTTCTGATGAGCAATCCCAGCGTAACGGCGACGATCAGCGCAAACGATCAGGCGTCGCCGAAGCTGCGCGAACTACTTGAGCTAACGAAAAAGCTCGATCAGACGGCCAAAGGCCTCTTCAGAGACAACGGCGGCACAGCGAACCTCGCGAACCAATTCCGGCAAGCCAACTCTGCGGCTCAGCAACACCTCAATACGCTGGAAAAAATCCACAAGGTGCAAGCCGCAATCGGTGCGACGGTTGCCGGTGTGGTGGGCGCTAAGGCATTTCAGTTCGCTAAGTCCGCCGTATCCGATTACATCCCGTATGAGCGGGACGTTCGTTACCAGCGGGCAATTCAGCACTACAGCAATTCGGACATGGCGCTGTTGGAGAAGCAGAGGATCGAAGCCGCAACCGTTTACGGATTGAAGCCCGAAGACACTCTGCACGCGCAACAGGCCTTCGTCACCCGAAACTTCTCTGCGCCGATCACCGAGGCGGCCACGAAGCAAGCCATCGTTCTGGCGAAAGCGCTGAACGTGAAGACGGAGGAAGCCGCCAAGATAGTCGAGGGCTTCACGTTCGGCCAAGGGATACATCTGCACAGCGCGGCCGACGCGTCGCGCGAGATTAGGCGGTCGACCGACTTAGCTGCCATCGCGTCTAAGGCCGGTGCCATGACGCCGGAGGATATTCAGCAGTTCGGCAAGTTCGGTATCGGCATGTCGACCGCTGCGGGCATCCGCGCCGAACAGGCCCTTGCGGCTGCGATGACGCTCAAGAGAGCGAACGTGGGCGGCGACGAGTCGGGTGTGTTCATGCGTGCCATATCCGCCCGCTTGCTCGCACCGACGAAGCAGGCTTTCGAAGCGTTCGCCCGTATGGGTATCAATTATGCCGACTACGCCCCCCAGGGCGCTGTCAGCACGGACGCTATCGACGCTTCATTGCGTCGCCGGTACGGGAAGGGCCTTTCCGACGCTGGCAAGACAAGCCTTAACACAGCGCTCAGCGACGAGTCGCGGAATGTGCTTGGGAGCCGTGAAGACTTCTCTGCGGCCGTACGAGAGGCCGTTGAGGCCAGCGGCGAAAAGCTATCTAAGATGGACCAGAAGCATTTGGTCGACACGGCTCTTCGTCAGTACGACTTGTCGAAAGGATCGCTACGGGGCGGCGAGCTGTTTGACGCGATCCTGCAAAAGGCGACCGCACGGGACATGCAGGCCTTGGTCGGGGACAAGCAGGGCGGCCGGGCCGTGATGCC
>NZ_JBSHLH010000042.1:1066-1335 GCF_053644255.1 Sphingobacterium sp. NPDC055431 | reverse complement strand
GCGTCCGAACGCTGACGCGCTCGGCATTTCCCAGGACGAAGCTCGCGCGCTGGCGCATCAAATTGAAACCGGATGGACGGCATGGGCTGCAAACCCAACCGAGTGTGACGCGGTCGGTCGACATAACCTGCATCAACTTGCCACAGCGGGGTTCAAGAGCTGGTTGCTGACGGGTGAGACGCTATTCGCTCTCGACTGGCAGACTGCGAAAGGTGCGACCACGCGGACGAAAGTCAATATGCTTGACGTCCGTCAGCTTGACCAGACCA
>NZ_JBSHLH010000042.1:0-1056 GCF_053644255.1 Sphingobacterium sp. NPDC055431 | reverse complement strand
GGGGCAGTATCATGCAGGGTGTTCAGTTCGATAAGAACGGAAGGGTTGAGGGCTATTGGGTTCGGCCCTTTGTGCTTGGCAACTTCAGCGCCGCGCCCCAAGCGGTATTCGTCCCGGCTCGCACGCCGTGGGGTCGCACACGCGTCGCACATGTCTTCGATTTGATTGTAGCGGGTCAAATTCGCGGCATCTCGCCGCTGGCACCCGCCCTTACACCTGCCCATGCCAAGTCGACACGGCGAGAGTTTGAGTTGGTGCAAGCTCTAGTGCAATCCATGGTCGCGATGACAATCGAATCCGATCTTGATCGTGCTACAGCACTCAGGTCGCTCGCGACCAACGATCCGTTTGACGGACCCGCGCCCGTTGGCATTTCGCCGGCCGAATGGGCCGCCGAGCGTGCAGCGTACTATGAGACAGTGAAGATCAACTTGCAGCCGGGCACCGTGACTCACATGATGAAGGGCGACAAGCTGGTGATGCATCGTTCACAAGCACCGAACTCGACATACGACGCGTTCGATAAGTCGCTTTCACGTGAAGCCGCGAAGGCTGCTGGATCGAGCTATGAGGATGTCAGTGGCGATTATTCGAGCACGAATTTTAGCGCCGCGCGCATGGGGTCAGAACTGCCCTGGCGCATTAATCTCCGCAGACGTGCCTCAACCGTTGAACCTTTGTATCGCGCGGCATTCGTCGCGTGGTTGGAAGAGGCTTGCGAGACGGGTCGCATTAAGCTGCCAAAAAGCGCTCCCGCATTCTGGGAGGCTCCCGACGCCTACAGCAACGCTGTTTGGCGTGGGTCGTCCAAGCCGGTCGCGGACCCGCTAAAGGCTGCGCAGGCTGACATTCTTGAAGTTGAGAATGGTCTCTCGACGCTTGAGGCAAAGCTAGGCGAGCGCGGTTTGGACTTCGAGGAAGTTCTGGCGCAGCGCAAAAGCGAGCGCGAGCAAATTGAAGCGGCGGGCTTGCGATATCCTGTGCCGAAGAACCGAGACGACTGGAAACCCGAAGACGATCCGGCCCTGCAATGACGCATCTAGCACATATCGCGAC
>NZ_JBSHLH010000041.1:0-1485 GCF_053644255.1 Sphingobacterium sp. NPDC055431 | reverse complement strand
TGGTGAGAGTGGCGCACGGGTGCGTAACGCGTGAGCAACCTGCCCATATCAGGGGGATAGCCCGGAGAAATCCGGATTAACACCGCATGACACTGCATCCCGGCATCGGGAGGCAGTTAAATATTCATAGGATATGGATGGGCTCGCGTGACATTAGCTAGTTGGTGGGGTAACGGCCCACCAAGGCGACGATGTCTAGGGGCTCTGAGAGGAGAATCCCCCACACTGGTACTGAGACACGGACCAGACTCCTACGGGAGGCAGCAGTAAGGAATATTGGTCAATGGGGGCAACCCTGAACCAGCCATGCCGCGTGCAGGACGACTGCCCTATGGGTTGTAAACTGCTTTTGTTAGGGAATAAACCCCACTACGTGTAGTGGGCTGAATGTACCTAAAGAATAAGGATCGGCTAACTCCGTGCCAGCAGCCGCGGTAATACGGAGGATCCGAGCGTTATCCGGATTTATTGGGTTTAAAGGGTGCGTAGGCGGCACTTTAAGTCAGGGGTGAAAGACGGCAGCTCAACTGTCGCAGTGCCCTTGATACTGAAGTGCTTGAATGCGGTTGAAGACGGCGGAATGAGACAAGTAGCGGTGAAATGCATAGATATGTCTCAGAACACCGATTGCGAAGGCAGCTGTCTAAGCCGTTATTGACGCTGATGCACGAAAGCGTGGGGATCGAACAGGATTAGATACCCTGGTAGTCCACGCCCTAAACGATGATGACTCGATGTTTGCGATATACCGTAAGCGTCCAAGCGAAAGCGTTAAGTCATCCACCTGGGGAGTACGCCCGCAAGGGTGAAACTCAAAGGAATTGACGGGGGCCCGCACAAGCGGAGGAGCATGTGGTTTAATTCGATGATACGCGAGGAACCTTACCCGGGCTTGAAAGTTACTGAAGGATGCAGAGACGCATCCGTCCCTCGGGACAGGAAACTAGGTGCTGCATGGCTGTCGTCAGCTCGTGCCGTGAGGTGTTGGGTTAAGTCCCGCAACGAGCGCAACCCCTATGTTTAGTTGCCAGCACGTCAAGGTGGGGACTCTAAACAGACTGCCTGCGCAAGCAGAGAGGAAGGCGGGGACGACGTCAAGTCATCATGGCCCTTACGTCCGGGGCTACACACGTGCTACAATGGATGGTACAGCGGGCAGCTACACAGCAATGTGATGCCAATCTCGAAAAGCCATTCACAGTTCGGATCGGGGTCTGCAACTCGACCCCGTGAAGTTGGATTCGCTAGTAATCGCGTATCAGCAATGACGCGGTGAATACGTTCCCGGGCCTTGTACACACCGCCCGTCAAGCCATGAAAGCTGGGGGTACCTAAAGCATGTAACCGCAAGGAGCGTGTTAGGGTAAAACCGGTAATTGGGGCTAAGTCGTAACAAGGTAGCCGTACCGGAAGGTGCGGCTGGAATACCTCCTTTCTAGAGCCCGCTCCGGGGGAGCTGCGCCACATACATGATCTATACAGAAA
>NZ_JBSHLH010000040.1:0-1915 GCF_053644255.1 Sphingobacterium sp. NPDC055431 | reverse complement strand
ATGATATTTATAATAATTTAATATTTCAGAACCTAATAAATTACATTATTTCAATAAAGCTATGCGAGGCCAATTAGAAGAACTCCAAAGGAAAAGAGAAAAACTACTGTTAGGTGGAGGCTTGGACAAAA
The DNA here is from genome assembly GCF_053644255.1 of Sphingobacterium sp. NPDC055431. Taxonomy (NCBI): domain Bacteria; kingdom Pseudomonadati; phylum Bacteroidota; class Sphingobacteriia; order Sphingobacteriales; family Sphingobacteriaceae; genus Sphingobacterium; species Sphingobacterium sp. NPDC055431. Next base: position 1,784 of record NZ_JBSHLH010000040.1, on the reverse strand, counting down.
TCCAAAAACAACACGAAAAAGGAAAATTATCGGCTTGGGAACGGGTCCTATACCTATTAGATGAGGATAGGGATTTCACCGAGATTGGTGTCTTCGCTGCCGATGGGCAGTACGAAGAACATGGTGGTTGCCCGAATGCTGGTGTAGTCGTGGTCTTGGGCTATGTTAAGAATAGGTTATGTGTGATTGTATCAAATGATGCTACGGTCAAGGCCGGAGCCTGGTTTCCGATGACCTGTAAGAAAAACCTGAGAGCTCAGGAAATAGCCATGGAAAACCATATTCCCATTATCTATTTGGTCGATTCTGCCGGTGTCTTTCTACCTATGCAAGCTGAAATATTCCCTGATAAAGAGCATTTTGGAAGGATCTTTAGAAATAATGCCAAGCTTTCTTCCATGGGTATCCCCCAGATTTCTGCCATTATGGGTTCTTGTGTGGCTGGTGGTGCCTATTTGCCCATCATGTCTGATTATGCACTGATTGTCGAAGGTACCGGATCTGTATTTTTAGCAGGATCTTACCTGGTGAAATCATCTATTGGAGAAGTCATTGATAATGAGTCCTTAGGCGGAGCAGATACGCATTGTGAAATTTCAGGTGTTACCGACAATAAATATCCGAATGATGAGAGTTGCTTGGATGCCATCAAAAATATAGTGGATAAATTCGGTTCTGAACCTACCTATCAATATTCAAGGATAGAAGCGAAGGAGCCAGAATATCCGATGGAAAAACTCTATGATTATATGCCTGAAGATAGATTGAAGCCCTACAATATGGTTGAAATCTTGAAATGTATAGTCGATAGTGGTTCTTTAGAAGAATATAAAGCAGATTATGGCAAGACTTTGATCTGTGCCTTGGCTCGGGTAGATGGATGGGCAGTAGGCATAGTGGCCAATCAACGGGAAGTGGTTAAGGCCAAGAAACCTGGAGGTTCAACAGAAATGCAGATGGGTGGAGTGATCTATTCAGATTCAGCTGATAAGGCAGCCCGTTTTATCATGAACTGTAACCAACAGAAAATACCATTGCTATTCTTTCAGGACATCACCGGTTTTATGGTGGGTTCCAGGGCAGAGCATGGTGGAATTATCAAGGATGGTGCTAAAATGGTGAATGCCATGGCCAATTCCGTAGTGCCAAAATTCACGTTTATGGTAGGAAATAGCTATGGAGCAGGTAATTACGCGATGTGTGGCAAAGCTTATGATCCTCGATTGATCTATGCATGGCCTACCGCCAAAATAGCGGTAATGAGCGGTGCATCTGCAGGTAAAACTCTGTTGCAGATCCAAGAAGCAGCCTTAAAATCAAAGAATATCAGCCTGAGTGAAGCAGACAAAAACAAGCTTTTACAGGATATCGAAAAGACCTATAATGAGCAATTGAGCCCTTATTATGCAGCCTCCAGATTATGGGTAGATGGAGTGATCGATCCAGCCGATACCAGAAAAATTATTTCCATGGGTATAGAAGCTGCATCACATAATACAGAGATCGGAAAATACAATGTTGGCGTGATCCAAACTTAGCGGTAAGCGATTATCTAAATCATAAAATTATTAAAGGAAAGCCTTGTTTATCATAACAAAGCTTTCCTTTTTCTTTTCCTATAAAGCCACTGTACAGTACCTGAAAATTCCATAATCTATAAAATTTTTAATAAATGTGTTTCTGTTCGGATAGAGCAGTTTTTAGGGACTTCCTTTTACTCTCATTCGAGACACATTGCGAAAATTCGCAATGTGTCTCGAATGAGAGTAAGGTCAAAACAGGAT
>NZ_JBSHLH010000039.1:0-2267 GCF_053644255.1 Sphingobacterium sp. NPDC055431 | reverse complement strand
TTTATTAATAATTAATATATTAGCCTATCGATTCTTTTCGATTAACTTGAATTATCAATCCTTTGATAGCCAAACCAATATTATGTTTAAAAGAAATCAAATAATCTATCCATTACTTTGCATGCTCCTGCTGTTGTTTTCCTGCAGGCGCGACGATGGAATAGCGATTCCATCCGAGGACAAGGAACTTAAACTTGTCCTGGCAAAACCAAGCAGTATCACGGCGATGAACGCTGCTACCCCTGTCGAGGGACAGGAATTTGGGGTCTATGTCCTCCCGGCAGGATCAACGGACCTGAATAGTCCACTGGTGAACAACCGGAAGTATATATATGAATCTGGAGAGCTGCTTCCGGCTGATGGAGGGACGCCGATAATCTACCTCCGCGATGGCAGTGCTATTGATTTCTTCCTGTACAGTCCCTATCAGCAGGTTTCAAATGGCGAACTTATGATGGACTTTAGCAATCAGCTCGATCAGGCAAAACTGGACCTGATCGATATCAAAATGGTCAATGTCGACAAGAGCAATCCTATTGGTCCAATAAGTTTACAGCATAGGAACAGTAAGCTAAAATTCACGCTAGTGCCTGGCCAAGGGTTGAGCGCTGAGGATTTAGGAGACGTCGAAATAAGCCTTGTGGGATTCTCCAGTGGTTGGAGATTCCAAATTTACATAAATTCAATTTTTTTGTTAAACAGCTCCGACATTAGACTTGGGACGCAGCGGGAAGCTATCATGTATGACCCGTTTAATGATGGCCAAAAGCAATTTCAGTTCAACGTAGGAGATAGGGTGTTAAAATATGCCATTCCAACAGGAGTTATTTTTGAGTCCGGTAAGCAATATGAATACCAGGTCACGATCAACTTTGGTTCGGTCGAGGTCAAAAGGGTCTCAGCGATGGATTGGCAGGTTGATGCCGGTGAAATCATAGCTCGGTCAAAAGGTTTGGAATTCGTCCATATCCCTGCCGGAACCTTTACCATGGGTTCGGGGGCTACCGAACCTGGAACAACAGCAAGTGTTTACCCTGCACATCAGGTAACCCTGACCAGAGATTTCCTGATGAGCAAATATGAGATTACCCTCGCGCAATACCTTGAATTCCTCAAGGATGTAAATGCCGACCTAAACAGTGTGAACGTCCAAAATCCCAATAATCCAGGCGTTAGATGGATTCATAATTATGATTTTTTCATTGAAAGCAATGGTCAATGGCAGGTTGTCCCAGGGAAAGAAAACCTACCGGTCAATTATGTGACTTGGGCCGGAGCTCGGGCATATGCACTGTGGGCAGGAGGAGATCTCCCTACCGAAGCGCAATGGGAATATGCTGCAAGGGCAGGTTCCAAAGCTGATTATTTCTTTCTGGAAGATCATGAAACCTTTGCTGGTCATGAAAGTGAACTTGCAGAATATGCCTGGTATGCTGGAAATTCCGGTAATAAATTAAAAGAGGTAGGCTTGTTGAAACCAAATCCTTGGGGAATCTATGATATTTATGGAAATGTAATAGAGTATTGCTTAGACGAAGCAAGGGCTTATAGTATAAACGCTGTTGTTGATCCAGCCCAAAATGCTACGTTAACTACAACAATCAGAGGAGGTTCATACCGAAATCAAAAGGAAAGGGTGAACAGTACATTGAGGGAATTATATTTCTTGAATTACTATGAATATTTCCTTGGCTTTCGAATCATAAAATATCCAAGTAATTAAGATGGCCTTGGGATTTTGGGAAGCAATGGGATTAGGGGGATTGGGGTTTTTGAACCAGGATGGATGGGATGAGAGGATGGACCAAGATCATTTTGGTAATGTGGCGCTGGAAATTCCCCAGAACTTTAGGGGCTTATTGCATAAGCCCGCATCATGTTTTTGAATATATTGTAGGTTTTTATTGGCATACAGGTCCATTATCGAAGATAATGGATGACAGGGTCTTAATATAATTGGCGTACCGCTTCTTCTCCCTAAGGTTTTGTCATTCTTAACCGAAGGTTAAGGAACTGTAAGCAATAAAACCCATGATATTTTTGGTCCCGATGGATTGCTTTTTACTGCCCCTGTCAGACTGAACATCCTGCATCTAATCAGAGACATCCTTAATAATTCTAAATAACAATAAATATTTCTCATTCAATAACTAAATTTCTCAATAAACATTCTATTGTTTATTAATAATTAATATATTAGCCTATCGATTCTTTTCGATTAACTTGAATTATCAATCCTTTGATAGCCAAACCAATATTATGTTTAA
>NZ_JBSHLH010000038.1:0-2576 GCF_053644255.1 Sphingobacterium sp. NPDC055431 | reverse complement strand
ACATTGACATGTTATTGGAAGAAAAGATCAGAAAAAGAGAGAGGACAACAGGTCTATCCGCATTGGAAAGCTTCGGGCTATTAGTACCACTCGGCTTTGGTCTCTCAACCTTTACACCTGTGGCCTATCGACGTCGTAATCTCCGACGACCCTTGTGAGGAAGTCTCATCTCGTGGCTAGTTTCGCACTTAGATGCTTTCAGCGCTTATCTATCCCGGACGTAGCTACCCTGCCGTACACCTGGCGGCATAACAGGTTCACCAGCGGTCCGTCCAACCCGGTCCTCTCGTACTAAGGTCAGATCCACTCAAACTTCCAGCGCCCACAACAGATAGGGACCGAACTGTCTCGCGACGTTCTGAACCCAGCTCGCGTGCCACTTTAATGGGCGAACAGCCCAACCCTTGGGACCTTCTCCAGCCCCAGGATGTGACGAGCCGACATCGAGGTGCCAAACCTCCCCGTCGATATGAGCTCTTGGGGGAGATCAGCCTGTTATCCCCAGAGTACCTTTTATCCTTTGAGCGATGGCCCTTCCATACAGAACCACCGGATCACTATGTCCGTCTTTCGACCCTGGTCGACTTGTAGGTCTCACAGTCAAGCAAGCTTATGCCATTGCACTCCTCGTACGGTTACCAAGCGTACTGAGCTTACCTTTGAAAGCCTCCGTTACCTTTTTGGAGGCGACCACCCCAGTCAAACTACCCACCAAACAATGTCTCCCACATGATGGGATTAGAAACCGAATACAGAAAGGGCGGTATTTCAAGGGCGTATCCGCGATTCCTGGCGAAACCGCTTCGACTACTCCCGCCTATCCTACACATCCTGTACCCAATTTCAATGTTAAGCTATAGTGAAGGTTCATGGGGTCTTTCCGTCCCGTTGCGGGTAACCGGCGTCTTCACCGATACCACAATTTCACCGAGCTCATGGCTGAGACAGCGCCCAGATCGTTACACCATTCGTGCAGGTCGGAACTTACCCGACAAGGAATTTCGCTACCTTAGGACCGTTATAGTTACGGCCGCCGTTTACTGGGGCTTCGATTCAATGCTTCTCCTTGCGGATGACATCCCCTCTTAACCTTCCAGCACCGGGCAGGTGTCAGGCCTTATACCTCATCTTTCGATTTCGCAAAGCCATATGTTTTTGCTAAACAGTCGCCTGGGCCTTTTCACTGCGGCTTCTCCATCGCTGGAGGAAGCGCCCCTTCTCCCGAAGTTACAGGGCCATTTTGCCGAGTTCCTTAGCCATGATTCACTCGAGCACCTTAGGATCCTCTCCTCGACCACCTGTGTCGGTTTGCGGTACGGGTCTTGATGACCTGGAGCTTAGCGGGTTTTCTTGGAAGTCTGCTTACCTGCGCTATCAGCGCCCCCGAGGGTTTGCTGTACTATCGGGCTTCGGCTGTACCGGCGGATTTGCCTACCGGTCCAATACCTTTGCCCTTCAACGAACTATTCCGTCAGTTCGCGGCAGTGTCACTACTCCGTCACCACATCGCAGTCATCAACAGTACGGGAATATTAACCCGTTGGCCATCGGCTGCCTCCGTTCGGATGCGCCTTAGGTCCCGACTGACCCTGATCCGATTAGCGTTGATCAGGAAACCTTGGTCTTTCGGTGGGCGGGTTTCTCACCCGCCTTATCGTTACTTATGCCTACATTTGCTTTTCCATCAGGTCCACCACAGGTCGCCCTGCGGATTCGCCCCCGATGGAATGCTCCCCTACCAGTGCAATAAATTGCAATCCATAGCTTCGGTACCGTTCTTGATGCCCGTTTATTATCCACGCCCGGCCGCTCGACTAGTGAGCTGTTACGCACTCTTTAAATGAATGGCTGCTTCCAAGCCAACATCCTAGCTGTCTGGGCAACCGGACCTCGTTAGTTCAACTTAGAACGGATTTGGGGACCTTAGCTGATGGTCTGGGTTCTTTCCCTCTCGGCCTTGGACCTTAGCACCCAAAGCCTCACTGCCGGCCATATCTAGCAGCATTCGGAGTTCGTCTGGATTTGGTAGGATTTGACTCCCCCGCACCCAATCGGTAGCTCTACCTCTGCTAGACTCATATGCCGACGCTGTTCCTAAAAACATTTCGGGGAGTACGAGCTATTTCCCAGTTTGATTGGCCTTTCACCCCTACCCTCAGGTCATCCGGAAACTTTTCAACGTTTATCGGTTCGGTCCTCCAGTACGTGTTACCGCACCTTCAACCTGCCCAAGGGTAGATCACAAGGTTTCGCGTCTACCTCGTCCGACTGTGCGCCCTGTTCAGACTCGCTTTCGCTTCGGCTCCTGGCCTTAAGCCATTAACCTTGCCGGACAAGAGTAACTCGTAGGCTCATTATGCAAAAGGCACGCCGTCACGGAATCGCTCCGCTCCGACCGCTTGTAAGCACACGGTTTCAGGTTCTTTTCACTCCCCTGTTCGGGGTTCTTTTCACCTTTCCCTCACGGTACTGGTCCACTATCGGTCTCTCAGGAGTATTTAGCCTTGCCAGATGGTGCTGGCGGATTCCCACAGGATTTCTCCGGTCCCGCGGTACTCAGGATACCACTATGCCTG
>NZ_JBSHLH010000037.1:0-2849 GCF_053644255.1 Sphingobacterium sp. NPDC055431 | reverse complement strand
TCCACAAGCCACCGCCGGATCACTAGTCCCGACTTTCGTCCCTGCTCGACCCGTCGGTCTCACAGTCAAGCTCCCTTGTGCACTTACACTCAACACCTGATTGCCAACCAGGCTGAGGGAACCTTTGGGCGCCTCCGTTACTCTTTAGGAGGCAACCGCCCCAGTTAAACTACCCATCAGACACTGTCCCTGATCCGGATCACGGACCCAGGTTAGACATCCAGCACGACCAGAGTGGTATTTCAACGGCGACTCCACAACCACTGGCGTGGCTGCTTCAAAGTCTCCCACCTATCCTACACAAGCCGAACCGAACACCAATATCAAACTGTAGTAAAGGTCCCGGGGTCTTTCCGTCCTGCTGCGCGAAACGAGCATCTTTACTCGTAGTGCAATTTCACCGGGCCTATGGTTGAGACAGTCGAGAAGTCGTTACGCCATTCGTGCAGGTCGGAACTTACCCGACAAGGAATTTCGCTACCTTAGGATGGTTATAGTTACCACCGCCGTTTACTGGCGCTTAAGTTCTCAGCTTCGCAACCCCGAAAGGTCACTAACCGGTCCCCTTAACGTTCCAGCACCGGGCAGGCGTCAGTCCGTATACATCGCCTTACGGCTTCGCACGGACCTGTGTTTTTAGTAAACAGTCGCTTCTCGCTGGTCTCTGCGGCCACCCCCAGCTCAGGAAGCAAATTCCATCACCAGGTGTGGCCCCCCTTCTCCCGAAGTTACGGGGGCATTTTGCCGAGTTCCTTAACCATAGTTCACCCGAACGCCTCGGTATTCTCTACCTGACCACCTGAGTCGGTTTAGGGTACGGGCCGCCATGAAACTCGCTAGAGGCTTTTCTCGACAGCATAGGATCATCCACTTCACCACAATCGGCTCGGCATCAGGTCTCAGACTATTGCCAGGCGGATTTACCTACCTGACGTCCTACACCCTTACCCCGGGACAACCACCGCCCGGGATGGACTACCTTCCTGCGTCACCCCATCACTCACCTACTACCACCTTGGGCCGGCGGCTCCACCACTCCCCTCAACTCCGAAGAGATCAGGGCGGCTTCACGGCCTTAGCATCACGATGCTCGATGTTTGACGCTTCACAGCGGGTACCGGAATATCAACCGGTTATCCATCGACTACGCCTGTCGGCCTCGCCTTAGGTCCCGACTTACCCTGGGCAGATCAGCTTGACCCAGGAACCCTTAGTCAATCGGCGCACACGTTTCTCACGTTTGTATCGCTACTCATGCCTGCATTCTCACTCGTGAACCGTCCACAACTCGCTTCCGCGGCTGCTTCACCCGGCACACGACGCTCCCCTACCCATCACAGTCCCCGTTAGGAGTAATACTGCAATGACACGACTTCGGCGGTACGCTTGAGCCCCGCTACATTGTCGGCGCGGAATCACTAGACCAGTGAGCTATTACGCACTCTTTCAAGGGTGGCTGCTTCTAAGCCAACCTCCTGGTTGTCTGTGCGACTCCACATCCTTTCCCACTTAGCGTACGCTTAGGGGCCTTAGTCGATGCTCTGGGCTGTTTCCCTCTCGACCATGGAGCTTATCCCCCACAGTCTCACTGCCGCGCTCTCACTTACCGGCATTCGGAGTTTGGCTAAGGTCAGTAACCCGGTAGGGCCCATCGCCTATCCAGTGCTCTACCTCCGGCAAGAAACACACGACGCTGCACCTAAATGCATTTCGGGGAGAACCAGCTATCACGGAGTTTGATTGGCCTTTCACCCCTAACCACAGGTCATCCCCCAGGTTTTCAACCCTGGTGGGTTCGGTCCTCCACGAAGTCTTACCTCCGCTTCAACCTGCCCATGGCTAGATCACTCCGCTTCGGGTCTTGAGCGCGCTACTCAATCGCCCTATTCGGACTCGCTTTCGCTACGGCTTCCCCACACGGGTTAACCTCGCAACACACCGCTAACTCGCAGGCTCATTCTTCAAAAGGCACGCAGTCACGACTGTATGTGCAAGCACATACAGCGACGCTCCCACGGCTTGTAGGCACACGGTTTCAGGTACTATTTCACTCCGCTCCCGCGGTACTTTTCACCATTCCCTCACGGTACTATCCGCTATCGGTCACCAGGGAATATTTAGGCTTAGCGGGTGGTCCCGCCAGATTCACACGGGATTTCTCGGGCCCCGTGCTACTTGGGAGATGAGCAAGCAAGCCGCTGATGTTTCGTCTACGGGGGTCTTACCCTCTACGCCGGACCTTTCGCATGTCCTTCGCCTACATCAACGGTTTCTGACTCGCCTCACAGCCGGCAGACTGTGAAAGAGAGATCCCACAACCCCGCATGCGCAACCCCTGCCGGGTATCACACGCATACGGTTTGGCCTCATCCGGTTTCGCTCGCCACTACTCCCGGAATCACGGTTGTTTTCTCTTCCTGCGGGTACTGAGATGTTTCACTTCCCCGCGTTCCCTCCACACTGCCTATGTGTTCAGCAGCGGGTGACAGCCCATGACGACTGCCGGGTTTCCCCATTCGGAAACCCCCGGATCAAAGCCTGGTTGACGGCTCCCCGGGGACTATCGTGGCCTCCCACGTCCTTCATCGGTTCCTGGTGCCAAGGCATCCACCGTGCGCCCTTAAAAACTTGGCCACAGATGCTCGCGTCCACTGTGCAGTTCTCAAACAACGACCAGCCACCCATCACCCTGATCCACAAAGAATCAAGTTCACTGGGGCCGGCACTGAAGACATGACCATACGGCCGTACCTTCAGGACCCAACAACGTGCCAAGCACGATCCCCCGTCAGTGACTCACTTTCCACGCCGAAGCAGTACTCGTGATCCATCCAGGAAACCGTGCCAAC
>NZ_JBSHLH010000036.1:0-9657 GCF_053644255.1 Sphingobacterium sp. NPDC055431 | reverse complement strand
GATCATCCCATCATAAGGGATGATCTTTTGAAAGATATTCCCGACATCAAGGCATTCTTGTCCATGTGTAGTGGATGGTGCGAAAAGCCATCTTAAATGAGCCGAAGCCTTTTGGTTACTTTTGGGCTTCAAAAGTAACGAAGAAATTTGCAGAAAAATATCTCACCCCTTCCAATTGTTTCTCAAAACATTCATCCATCCTTCCGTAGGAAGTCCTTTAGCCCCCCCGGTTCATTCCTTTGCTGGAGAGATGGACGGCATGCGTACATCTGGCCACAAAAAAAGCCACAATCAATGTGGCTCTCCATAATGGTAATATTTTCGAATATTAAACTGTTGTATCGTCAATACTTGCGTCAGGAGCGTTTTCTTGGATTGATTTGATGCCGTTGCTGCGGCCAGCTTCGCTTTCGTACATTTCGCTCGTTCCGATGATCTGACCGTTGGCAGCTTTTAGGTTGAAGTAAAACTTACCGTTCTTTGCTGTTAACTTGTCAAATTTTGAACTGTCTTGTGAATTTTTCTTAACGGACTGTATCCCGTTTTCACAAGCAGCTTTTGTGGTATAACCTTCACTGCTTAGGATGACCTGTCCATTTGCAGCTTTTAGGTTGAACTGGAATTCCCCATTCTTCCTAGTTGAAATTACAAACTTTCCCATAGTTTAAAATATTTAGTTATTTACTAATTTACTAATTTCCAATAAATTCCAAACCCTCAAAAACCATAATATTATTTAGGCAATTATTCTGCCATCCAAATAGTACCAAGTCCCCTGCAGTTTTTGGAACCTGGATTTTTCATGGTGCTGCTGTTTTCCACCGAAGGGATCCACAAAATAGGCCTTAAATTCTACCGTGTTTTCAGTGGCTTTTATGATTTCCAATCCTTCCCATTTATTCTCTTTGCTCCACTGTTCAATTTCGGACTTTTTCTGGAACCTTCTGCTGTTGGGGTGGAAGGAATTATACAGAAAATCGACCAAGGATAGGCAGAAAGCACTATATCTTGCCCGCATCAGCTGCTCGGCAGATTCGGCATTTTTTAGGTCAAGATGTACAATTTTGCAACAATCTTCATAATTATTTCCAGAACCACAATAACAATTCATGTTCATATTCAAGGGATTAAGATTTTCTTCTTTTTTAGGGACCAAGGTTGGTCTAAAACTTGTTTACCGAATATACAGATGTTTCGTTTGTCACAGAAATATCTATATAAGGAATGTTACAAACTATTAATGAAGAATCGCCGTTATAATGGCAAACAATAACCCCTAAATGACAACATTGAAGAATGAATTAGTAGGCACATGGCAACTACTATCCTATATAGAAGTACCTATTAAAGGTGCAGATTCAATATTCCCGATGGGCCAATCTCCAAAGGGATTATTAATGTATGGAGCTGATGGCTTTATGTCAGTCCAGATATCAAGTTCAGAGCGCAGTCAATATGCCTCTGATGACCGCTATTTAGCGAACGAAAAGGAAATCCAAGAACAGGTCAAAGGTTTTATCGCTTTTGCCGGTTCATATAAGATCGACAATAACAATGCTATTGTTCAATATTCCATTACAACATCTTCATTCCCGAATTGGGAAGGTCAATTCCAGGAACGCAAGATCGATTTTGAAGGTGATATCCTGTACCTGAAATCCGTTGAACCGATTCTTTCGGACGGTATCATGGTCAATAGCTATATGACTTGGCAACGCATAGAAAAAGCTGAGTTTGTTTCAAGACGTGAAAAATTCATCGAATACACAAAGCCTAAAGTTGTAAACCCATAATGGGAGAGCCGCAGTACCAAAGGTTTTGTATGGTTGGGCATATCAGATACGCCCAACCATACAAAATTCTTTTTCCCTCAACAGGATTATAGAATATAATTAACTCCACATTATTTTAACAGTAATATCCGATATTTCCGTTCTGGTGTCTGATGTCTCTTGTCTGAAGTCTATCTTTAAGTGAAATATTTTTTACATTAAGATGTATCTGATATTTTTTCAAAATTCCGTACCTTTGTGCCATCAATTCAAGATATGAGTGACGCTATAAAACACGAGTGCGGTATCGCACTAATCCGACTACTAAAACCCCTATCTTATTATCAAGAAAAATACGGTACGCCCTATTACGGCATCAACAAGTTGTACCTTCTTATGGAGAAGCAGCACAATAGAGGCCAAGATGGAGCGGGTATTGCGACGATTAAATTCGACGTCAAGCCTGGTAACCGTTATATTTCGAGGTACAGGGCCATGGGGTCTTCGGCAGTTGCCGAAATCTTCGAATACGTTCAGAAGAAGTTCGCTGCGGTTAACAAAGCTTATCCTGAGGAATCCAAGGATACCCAATGGTTGAAAGACAATGTGAGCTTCACGGGCGAAGTGTTATTAGGCCATTTGCGTTACGGCACACATGGTAAAAACAGTATAGAAAGCTGTCATCCATTCCTTAGACAGAATAACTGGATGTCCAGAAATCTCGTTGTAGCAGGTAACTTCAACATGACCAATGTGGATGAACTGTTGCAGCAACTGTACGATCTCGGACAGCACCCTAAGGAACAAGCGGATACGGTTACGGTACTGGAAAAAATCGGTCACTTCCTAGATGAAGAAAACCAAAAGCTTTTCGATAAATTCAAGCAGGACGGTTATTCCAATATTGAGATTTCCGCCCAGATTGCGAAAAACATCGATGTTGCCAAGATATTGACCCGTTCAGCAAAGACTTGGGATGGTGGCTATACCATCGCCGGTATTTTCGGTCATGGAGATGCTTTCGTTATGCGTGATCCTGCAGGTATCCGCCCAGCATTCTACTACCAAGACGATGAAGTGTTGGTCGTGGCTTCGGAAAGACCAGTAATACAAACAGCTTTCAACATTCCATTGACTGCTGTCAAAGAGATCAAACCAGGCCATGCCTTGATCGCTAAAAAAGATGGAACGGTAACTGAAGAAATGTTCAGACAACCGGTAGAACAGATGTCCTGTTCCTTTGAGAGAATCTATTTCTCCAGAGGGTCAGATGCTGATATCTACCAAGAACGTAAATCCCTTGGTAAATTATTGATCCCCCAAGTATTGAAGGGTATCAACAACGATATCAAGAATACGGTATTCTCTTTCATCCCGAATACTGCCGAAGTATCTTACTACGGTATGATGGAAGGAATCAACCAACATGTCAGAGATTGCCAGAAAGAGGCCCTTTTGAACCGCACGGATAAAATCTCGGATGAAGAATTGAATGAAGTATTGGATCTAAAACCTCGTTTCGAGAAATTGAACGTGAAGGATGCCAAACTCCGCACCTTTATCACGCAAGATGCTGACCGTCAAGATATGGTACAACATGTCTACGATACAACTTACGGTATCGTAAATGACCATGAAGATACCATCGTTGCCATCGATGACTCTATCGTTAGGGGAACGACCTTAAAGCAGAGTATCCTAACCATTCTGGACCGTCTACATCCTAAAAAGATCGTAATCGTTTCTTCAGCGCCTCAGATCCGTTATCCGGACTGTTATGGTATCGATATGTCCAGGATGTCAGAGTTCGTTGCATTTGAGGCAGCAATCGCCTTATTGCGCAAGAATGGATTGGCCCACATCATTGATGAGGTCTATCAAAAATGTTTGGCTTCAACGACCATGCCGAAAGATCAGGTTGAAAACTATGTAAAGGCAATCTATGAGCCGTTTACCGATGATCAGATCTCGCAAGAGATCTCCAGGATCGTGAAACCTCATAACCTGAACGCAGAGTTGGAAGTAATTTTCCAAACGTTGGATAACTTGCATATTGCCTGTCCAAACCACAAAGGTGATTGGTACTTCTCTGGTAACTATCCTACTCCGGGAGGTAACAAGGTTGTAAACCGTGCCTTCATGAACTGGATGGAAGGTAAGAACGTAAGAGCATACTTCAGCAGCTAGTCTGGATTATAGAAATATTAAGATTTAAAGGTCATGATTTTATCATGGCCTTTTTCGTGCCTATTATCTTGACCTCAGTTTGACCTTGTTCGAGACACATTCGGAAAATTGAAAATATGTTAGAGATCAATTCCCAATTCAATCCAGTAAATTCCCGAATGATTCTCGAATATGTCTCGAATAAGGTAGGTCTTTTAGCTAAAATCCTGTCCAAAAAAATGGCCTTTTGATAGGTTGATTTTGAATTCAAGATATTATTGAAATTCCTTGTTGGTGGGGGAATGTTTTCTTTGCCAAAAAAGAACGTATTGTTTCAATTCGAAGCTAGCAAATTTTGCCGTTATTCCATATTTCTAAATATGTAATCAAAAAAAAGATCATGAACCCCAGTTTCAATAACCGGATCCATGATCTTTATCTTTTATCGGAACCTCCGTCTAAATACTAAATACTTAGTACTAAATACTTAATTCAGAACAGTTTTAGATTTACCTGTTTCCTCATCATGCTGAGTGGCAATCAGGGTAGAGGTTGGTTCCAAAGGATGTTTCTTTACAAATTTTGTAGAGGCCAGATATTCTTTGTTTCCGGCATAGATATACATCAGACTTCCACCTTTGATCGTATTGATGATCGGTTTGGTCAATTCGCGAGGTAGGGCAGGGCAGCCGTAGCTTCTTCCTAATCTACCGGTAGATTTAATGATATCTGTACTGCAATAATCAGCTCCATGAACCACGATGGCCCTAGGTCTTGCTTGATCATTGATTCCTTTTTCAAGTCCATCCAGGCGCAATGAGAATCCATTTCCGCCGTAATAGGTTTCTTCAGCATAGTAGAATCCAAGTGAACTTTGGAAAGATCCGTGTTTGTTAGAAAAAGATTTTGCAAATTTTTCACCGCTGTTTCTTCCATGGGAAACTATGTTGTGGTATAAAAGCTTTTTGGCTTTCATGTCCAGGACATACATTCTTTTGTCGGTTGAAGGCAAGGTGAAATCAATGATGGTCATGATGTTCCTGTTCTTGGGGTTCAATTGCTGGTAACCTTGCATAGCTTGCTCGAAGGCGTCCCATTTAATGATCCCTTGCAGTTTCATTTCATCATATAATTCTTTAACTGGATCTTTTACTACTTCTACTTTTGTCTGTGTGATTTCTTTAGGAGCATTTACTTGCGGATTGATGTTTAGGTCTCCAGACATTGTGGAGGTCGCAATAGCCCATAATGAAATAAGCAATAGTTTATTCATAAGCACATTTTCCTAGTCTCTTTTTACAAAGCTAGGAAAAATATGACAATCAAAGTGTTAAATACGGTTCTAGTCTATTACAACCACCAGGGATTTAAAGGGTTTTGACGTGTCGTAAACAAACTTGGCATGAGATGACGCATTTCTGACACACATATGTGACCTTGGTGTCGTACCCAATGACCATGAATACTCCACGATCTTACCTTTTGGATTATTCACCGGCACACCATGGATATAGCCTCCATTGGTGAATCGGGACGCATATGGGGCAAATCCTTCAATGGTCGTCGTCCCATCGCCGTAATAGAACATTTTTGGTTTTTGTTCTTGGACCATAAAGATTCCAACCGGTGTTTCCATCTGGTGAGGCGGGTTGTGCTGACCCGATGTAGCAGGGTTCATACTGCGGATTTTCCATTCATTTTCGCCCGTTCTTTCCACGGTCATAATATTTTGGTTTGTAACATCTACAATGTTGACATGGGTAATTTTCAGGGAATCACCGATAGATTTAACATATCTTTTCGGCACAAACCAGGTTCCTACAAAGGAGATCCCATTGACCTTGACCATCTTTAGGGTGTCGGCGCTTTCCAAGCTTACCAAGGATCCATCACGGCCGTAAATGGAAGGTTTTTTACTGTCTTCGGCTTGGTATAGCGGTGCAGACTGATATTTTTCGGTGCCTAAGGTGTCGGAAACCCGTTTATAGGCATTACGGACAAAGTTTTCCACAACGGCAGCTTCGCCATTACGGTTTTTATAGTTTTGAAGGACGCCATATTGATGGGGAGCCCTTTGGAAATTTTCAATGAATGCCAATTTTTCCTTGATCTTTTCGATTTGGAATTGGCGGGTGGTATCCTTGTAAGGATAGGTTTCCTCTAAAGAGTGTTTATCGTATTGTAGATCTTTTTCCAGTTTGATGTCAGCTGCAGTGCGAGGTCTTTCCCTTTCTGCTCTTTCCGCTTCTTCTTGAGCTTTTTTAACGCGCTCTATGGAATCTTGCTTTCTTTTCTCAGCAGCACTAGTGGTTTTTGACGAGTTCTTACAGGATGCGACGATTAATAAAGCAAAGAGTAAGGACCAGAAAAAGTAATGTTTCATTCGCTAGTTTGGTATTTTTTAGTGGATTGTAATCTATTTTTGATGCAAAAATAGGATTAACTTCAATATCAACCTATTGAATACTAAAAATCATTCCATTATTTCGGAAATTAGGAAATTAATTCTCAAATTCATCAAATGAAGCTAAATAACTACATCACCATTGCCGTTGGAGTTATCATTAACAAACAGGACGAGTTATTGACCGTCCAAAAAAATGGCTCCAGCTATTATCAGCTTCCGGGAGGCAAGATAGACGCGGAAGAGCGACCCGTGGATAGTTTGATCCGGGAACTGAACGAAGAATTGCATATTAATTTGGAAGAACAGCATTGTAAGCTCTTAGGCGTACATGAGGCCCAAGCTGTCAATGAAAAGGGAAAAACGGTCCGGGGCTATGTTTTTCAATGTGAATTTGTGGATCAATTTGAAAAGATAGAACCACATGCGGAACTTAGGGAAATCCGTTGGGTAAAAAAAACCGAGATAGAAGAAGTGAAATTGGCCAATCTATTGAAACAATTTGCCTTGCCCATCTGGATGGAAAACTAGTACGTTTGGAGAAAAGTAGGTAAAAAATAAAGGGATTGCCCGTTTAGGCAATCCCTTT
Source organism: Sphingobacterium sp. NPDC055431 (assembly GCF_053644255.1). NCBI lineage: Bacteria > Pseudomonadati > Bacteroidota > Sphingobacteriia > Sphingobacteriales > Sphingobacteriaceae > Sphingobacterium > Sphingobacterium sp. NPDC055431. The sequence goes on along the minus strand of NZ_JBSHLH010000036.1, from coordinate 2,726 downwards.
ATCTATAATAATTATTATCGATTAAAAGTGAAAAGTAACACCAACAGTTGGAGCTAATGAATTTACGTTCAATCCGTATGTATTCACTGTAGATTTTACATCAGTAGCTTCATCAGTTGAAGAACCATTGTTGTAGAACAAACCTTTTACTTTAAATTCAATACCTAAGTTTGAAGTAGGGAAGTAAGCCACACCAGGAGCTAATTCCACACCATAGTTTGCTGTAGTACTTGTTTTATCACCATTTAATTTTTCAGTACCCCATGACATAGGAACAGTCAATTGACCGAAGAATTTTACAGGACCTTCATTGTTACTGTACATTCTTCCAAATGGAGCAACAACAAAAGAAGAATAGTTATTTTTTGTGTCAGGACCATTTTGGCGTTCATTCCAAGAGTAACCAATACCAGTACCTACAGCGATATTATCGGCTACAAAGTAACCCACATTAGGGATGATGCTAAACTCATTTGATTTTGTGTCTGAATCTTTAATAGAATGACCTTGGTAGGTAACTTGGCCACCTAGCATAAATTTACCTTTTTCAGTTTGTGCATTTGCTGCTAATCCTAATACTGCTACAGCAGATAATGTAAGTAATAATTTTTTCATGATTTCAATATTAATTGTTTGACTTTATTGTCATATATGGTCAAATAGTCAATCTCTGTACCAACTTGATCGACGTATTAGATGTTTAAGCAACTATTTTTTTTAACTAATCAATAAGATGTTGAAATACAGGGAGTTTAAATTATTTACCGGATTTTTTAATGACAATTAACAAACAATCTTCAAACCATAGCTAATTTCTTCAACTGATAATAGTTAAAATAATAGCCAAAATGTCATGGATTTCGGGAAATTTAGACTGTCAAAAAATCACTTTGCTTGTCAGGTCCTCAAGAATTAGGCATAAGCGATCCTTTTTCGGATTTTGCCGAGCGCTTGAGGCGTCACAACTAAGGTGTTTCTGTAGGATATGCTGAAGGAATGAGGTTGTTCCTTTAATTATTGAAGGTAACTCAAATAGGATTTATAAATTTTAAGTTTTAAACCCAAACCAAGGGTAGATTCTTTAGTTTTACGATATTAATAAAATCTATGGAAAAAAGCGGAAATCCTATACTTTCAAAATCCCTGTTATGGCTCATGACAATCGTATCAGGGGTCGTTGTAGCGAATAATTATTATAATCAGCCTTTATTGGCAGAGATGGCATCAGAATTTGAGGTTTCTGAATCCACAATCAGTAAGATTACCGTCCTGACCCAGCTTGGATATGCCTTTGGATTATTGATGATCATTCCATTAGGTGATAAGCTGTTCAGAAAGAAGTTGATACTTATTGATCTGGTATTTGTTTTTTTAGCCTTGCTTTGGATGGCCATGTCCAAAGAGTTATGGATGATCTCCATTGCGAGTTTCTTGATAGGATGCACATCCGTTATACCGCAACTCTTTGTACCTATGGTAGCAGACCTGTCTAATGAAGAGAGTAGGTCCCAAAATATCGGCATGGTGATGTCAGGCTTGTTGATGGGAATTTTACTGTCCAGGTTTATCGGCGGTATTGTAGGCGATATTTGGGGCTGGCGAAGTATTTATTATGGAGCCGCAGTCCTGATGTTGATTTCATGGATCTTTGTGTACCGTATGTTGCCGGAAATGAAACCTAACTTCAAAGGGAATTATTCTTCCTTAATGAAGTCCGTTTGGAATCTGGCAAAATCAGAACCTATCCTACAATTGGCCTCATTCAGAGGTGCGGTTAGTTTCGCTTCTTTATGTGCAGTATTTACCACTTTGGCCTTTCACCTTGAAGAGCCACCCTTTGAGGTCGGTCCATCAGTGGCGGGTACATTTGGCTTGATTGGAGCAGCAGGAGCTTTAGGTGCTGCCTTTGTTGGTAAATTAAATCGAGTTTGGTCTAGACATAAAATTATTACGGTTTCACTTTTTATCCTCCTTTTCAGTTGGTTCTTTACCTATTTTATGGGGAATACCTATTTGGGCTTGGTAATCGGCATTGTCATGATCGATCTGGGATTGCAATCTTCGCATATCATGAACCAATCCGATTATTTCGCTATCAAGACCCCTGCAACAAGTAGGTTGAATACGGTTTATATGGTGACCTACTTTATCGGAGGTTCTTTCGGTTCATGGCTGGCAGCACAGGCTTGGGGATTTGCCGGTTGGACAGGGGTATGTACAGTAGGGGCAAGTTTTGCGGTCTTGGGGCTGGTCTCGCACCTGCTGCTGGCGAAGAAAGTGAATGAAATGAAGAAAGGTGATTTGAATTAAATTTTTTAGGGGTATATTATAGTCGATTGAAGGATTGTTTTGAACCAGGATTGGGATTCGACTCCCCTTCGGCTTCGCTCAGGGAGAGCTCACCCAACGAGGATGAGAGGATGGACCATGATTTGGGTCAATTTGTCGCAGGAAAGTCCCCAATACGTTAGGGGCGTATCGAATACGCCCGCCCCATACAAACATGAATTAAAATCATTTTCTTCGTTACTTTTAAAGCCCAAAGTAACCAAACCGACGAAGGAGCTCACGGATGCCAATTATCTTCGTTACTTTTGAAGCCCAAAAGTAACCAAAAGGCTTCGGCTCATTTAAGATGGCTTTTCGCACGGTCATCCGCACATGGACAAGAATGCCTTGTTGTCGGGAATATCTTCCTTCAAAATTCTCCCTTTTGATGGAGAATT
>NZ_JBSHLH010000035.1:0-18190 GCF_053644255.1 Sphingobacterium sp. NPDC055431 | reverse complement strand
ATATAAAACTACCATTATTAATTTCTGAAAAAATCTCTCAATATGAAAAGTGGCTAAGCTGGTTTCCAGAGGCAAATCCGTATGTGATGGAAAACACAGCCCTTCCTATGAGAACAAGACTTTTACAATTAGCTGCAGTCAAAAAACAATTTTGGCTGATTAAACTTTATAATAGAGTTGTTTTGAGAATGGTTTATGGAGTATTGTATAAATAATCATTGTACTATATGATTCGATTGTTGCTTTATATTATTCTAGGAGCTTCGGTGAGTTTTTATCTCTTCCCGATCTCTTTCACTTTTCTACCTAGCCTAAACACCAAAATGATCCTAGCATTGCTAGGTGTTATGTTTGCTGGGATGAATTGGTTAATGGAAAAAGAAATTAAAATTTCAAAAGGGTTTTTAGTTTCAGTCATATTAGCTTTGTTGTTTTCATTCATCTGCTTCTATTCTACCGACATAAATAAAACTACCGATTACGCCTATGCTTCTTATATACTAAGTTTTGCTGTTTGGTACTTTGGCGCTTATGCTATCTGTACTATGATTAAATCTGTCCATGGGAAAGTAGATTTTAAGTTAATAACTTTTTATGCCACAGCGGTTTGTGTCTTTCAATGTATAGCAGCACTTATGATTGATAATATCCCAAGTGTCAAGCTTTTCGTAGATAGTTATGTGTCTCAAGGCCAGGAATTCTTTGAAGAGGTCGGAAGACTTTATGGGATTGGTGCAGCATTAGACCCCGCTGGTGTTAGGTTTACCATCGTTTTATTAATGATTACTGCAACCCTAAATAATGATGAAAAAGTTAGGAACAATACTTGGTCAATTAGTTTATTGTTAATCGCCTTTTTCTTTATTGCAATTATTGGAAATGCCATTTCTAGAACGACCATTTTAGGATTGGGGGCATCCTTAGGCTATTTAGTATTTGGTTCATCCGTTTTTAGACAAGCTGTAAAGAAGTATTCTGGAAAATTAAGTCTTTTGTTCGGACTATTTCTGGTTGTAGCCATTGGAGTATCCATTTACCTATACAATACCAACGCAGAGTTTTATGATCAAATGCGTTTTGCCTTTGAGGGTTTCTTCAATTACGTTGAAAAAGGTGAATGGAGAACAGACTCAACAGATAAGTTGAATAGGGAAATGTGGGTATGGCCAGAGGATCAGAAAACTTGGTTAATCGGTACTGGATTGTTTGACAACTTCGTTTTCAGTACGGATATTGGCTATTGTCGTTTTATTCTTTACTCTGGCTTAATTGGTTTTTCTGTATTCGCCCTTTTGTTTGTGGTAAATGCATTGGTTTTTATGAAAAGACACCCTGATTATTGGATGTTTTTCTTGATTTTATTGGTTTTAACCTTCGTTATCTGGTTTAAGGTTGCAACTGATATCTTTTTTATATACGCAGTTTTTTATTGCATCGATTCGTTAAAGGTTACAGAAGATATAGCTGAAAAAGAAGAAGTTTATGAAGATAGTTTATTGCATCCTAGGTACATTTAACTCAGGAGGTATGGAGCGAGTATTGGCTAATAAAACCAATTATCTTGCTAAACTTGGACACGATATCAGCATCATTACTACTGATCAGAAAAATCGAAAACCTTATTTTGATTTGGATGAATCAATAAAGCAAATAGATTTAGGCATAAATTATACAGAAAATAATAGTTCTGGTCTTCTTAAAAAGCTTTTTGATTACCCCAAAAAACAGGCATTGCATAAAAAATTGCTAACAGAACAACTGTTAGCAATTCAACCTGAAATCTGTGTTTCCCTGTTCGATCATGAAGTAGACCTATTGCCTGAGATAAAAGATGGAAGTAAGAAGATTGTTGAAATACATTTTTCAAGATTTAAAAGATTGCAATATGGTCGGAAAGGAATTTGGAAGATTATTGATAGCTATAGAAGTAAAAAAGACCTAAAAACCGTTCAGAAATATGATAAGTTCGTCGTCCTTACAGAAGAAGATAAATCCTATTGGGGCGATCTTCCAAATATCATTGTAATCCCAAATGCCAATAGCTTTCCAGTTTCGCAACGTAGTAATTTAACTTCGAAACATGTTATTGCTGTCGGACGCTATGATTATCAAAAAAGATTTGAGGATCTAGTGGATGTTTGGAAAATAGTTCATCAACAAGAGCCAGATTGGAAGCTGAATATCTTTGGAAAAGGACCAGAAAAGGAAAACTTACAGAATCAAATCAATAAGCTGGGACTCGAAAAGTCTTTAATTCTTCAAGAACCAGTAAGAAATATAGACCAACAATACTTGGATAGCTCAATGATAGCCATGACTTCAAGGTATGAAGGTTTACCAATGGCCTTGCTAGAGGGGCAGGCGTCCGGATTGCCTATGATATCATATGCATGCAAATGTGGGCCACGTGACATTATCCAGGAGGGTAAAAACGGATACTTGTTAGAAGAAGAGGATAAAGCAGGTATGGCAAATAAAATATTAGAGTTGATACGTGATCCAGAATTAAGAGATACGATGGGACAGCATGCATTTGAAATGTCTGGAGATTTTTCAGAAGCAGCAGTTATGAAAAAATGGATTCAATTGTTTAATGATGCCTTGAATAGACGCTAATGAAAACTATTGTAATATCTGCCGTAAATTTAGTTGAAGCCGGTACTTTGGCTATCCTTCAGGATTGCTTGAAGTTTTTGTCAGACTATGCTGTGAAGAATGGTTACCGTGTTGTAGCTATTGTATATAAAAGAGAATTAACTGATTTTCCTAACATTGAATATATAGAGACACAATGGCCAAAGAAAAGATGGGTTAATAGGCTTTGGTATGAATATGTCTCTTTAAAAAAGATTTCCAAAGAAATAGGTCCGGTTGAATTATGGTTTGCTTTACATGATACGAGCCCTTCCGTAATTGCCAATAGGAGAGCGGTATACTGTCATAATTCATTTTCCTTCTACAAATGGAAAATGCACGATTTGTTTTTTGCCCCTAAAATTGCCATGTTCGCAATCTTCACCAAACTTATCTATAAGACCAATATCCATAAAAATGAGTATTTAGTTGTTCAGCAAGAATGGTTTAGGAGAGGGCTAAGCAAAATGTTTCATATTGATCCTAAAAAAATTATTGTCACTAGACCGAAAATTGTTGACAATGCAGTGGAGGTCATTGATCAAGAGCGCAATTCCAATTATAACTTTTTATTTGCAGGTTCTCCAAATAGTCATAAGAATTTTGAAGTTATCTGTGAAGCAGCGAGAATATTAAAGTCAGATTATGGCTTAAATAATTTTAAGGCTACTATCACTGTAAAAGGTAATGAGAATAAATATGCCAATTGGCTGAAAAATAAATGGGGAAGTGTAAATAATATTGAGTTTTTAGGTTTTATTCCAAAAGCGAAATTGCTTGAACTCTATGGAATGACCGACTGTCTTATCTATCCTTCAAAAGTTGAATCTTGGGGCCTGCCAATTTCAGAATTTAAGAAATATGATAGACCTATGCTTTTGGCTGATTTACCTTATGCACATGAAACCGCAGAAGGAAGTAAATTGACGGCCTTTTTTAATCCGGATAACCCAAAGGAATTGGCTGATTTAATGGCTCAATTAATAAAAGGAGATTATTCTTCACTAAAACCAAAACCGGTTGTTCCACTTGATGAACCAAAAGCTGACAATTGGGAAGAATTATTTAATATTTTACTAAAATAACCGACGTACAGTTTATTATATGAAAGTTCTACAATTAGGTAAGTTTTATCCGATCCGAGGCGGTGTTGAAAAGGTTGAATACGATTTGATGCTTGGTTTATCAAATCAAGGTGTTCATTGCGATATGCTTTGTGCTTCCACAGAAGATCATCCAGAGGCTACAATACATCTAAATAAGTTTGCAACACTATTTGTCGTTTCGACTCAAATAAATGCTGCAGCAACCAAATTAGCCCCTAAAATGATCAGCAAACTCCGCAAGATATGTAGGAGCTATGATGTCATTCATGTACATCACCCTGATCCCATGGCTACTTTGGCTTTGTTTTTATCGAATTATAAAGGCAAGGTTGTTCTCCATTGGCATAGTGATATCCTAAAGCAGAAGACTTTATTGAGGCTGTACAAGCCACTTCAGGATTGGTTGATCAAGAGAGCTGATATAATTGTAGGAACCACCCCAATTTACGTTGAGCAGTCCAAGTTTCTAAAGCAGGTTCAATCAAAAGTGGATTTTATTCCCATTGGTGTGGATGTTGATCCTGAAATATCTCCATTGCTTGAAAATATTAAAAAGGAATATCCGAATAAGAAGATAATTTTTTCATTGGGTCGGCTGGTTGAATACAAAGGCTATGAGTACCTAATAAAATCTGCCAAATACCTGGACGATAGTTATCAAATTGTAATCGGTGGCAAAGGACCCCTGAAGGAAGAATTAGATGCTTTGATCACTGAAAATGGATTAGGATCCAAGGTGAAATTACTAGGATTTATGACTGATGACGAAGTGGTTGGATATTATCAAGCCTGTGATTTGTTTTGTTTAAGCTCCATATTAAAGACTGAAGCATTTGCTATTGTTCAAATCGAGGCAATGGGATATGGAAAACCTATTGTTTCAACCAGAATCCCTGAATCTGGCGTAAGCTGGGTAAATCAAAATGGTGTTTCGGGATTGACCGTAGAAATAGAAGATGAACGTTCTTTAGCGGATTCATTCACTACAATCCTGACCAACGAAGATGTCTACAAAAATCTATCGGATGGAGCGAGAAAACGCTATTTTGAGCATTTTACGCGACAAAAAATGGTAGATAAATGTTTACAAATATATAATAAGATTTTAGCCTAATATTGCCAATACCTAATTTAGCGCAAAATCGTAGAAGATGATTTTTATTGACGTTCAACAAATTTTCTTGCGATTCTTTCGTTGTTCTTATTCTTTCTTGCTAAATTATCATTATTTAACCTAAAAAAATATTGATTAATGGACGAAAACATGAATGCAAAGAGCCATAAGGTTCCTAATCAATTATTTTTCAATTTAATCCAAGAAGATCTTAACCTTGGAAAAACCGTGAAATTTAATGTTTCAGGAAACAGTATGTTGCCCTTTTTAAGGCATGCAGATCAAGTTACAATCAAACAACCCATTAATAATAATGTTAATATAGGTGACATTCTTTTAGCCAAACATGAAGGAAAAATTGTTTTACATCGATTCGTTGGAATTAAAGATGGTAAACTAGTCCTTGCAGGCGATGGAAATCTCTATCAAAAGGAATTCATCCTTAAAGATGATGTGTTAGCAATCGTAATGAAAGGCTTTAGAGATCGTAAAGAGCTTAATGTTAATTCTTGGTATAAAAAGAAGTTAGGGATGTTGTGGTACTATTTAAGGCCATTTAGATACCTCATAAGTAAATTTAATAGTTGAAAAATGAAATTGAGAACTGATTTGCAGCTTCGGAAGTTAGGAAATGACTATATCATCATTGACCCAGGTCAGGAAATGATTGATATGTCCAAAGTTTTTACACTAAACGAGACTGCTGCATTTTTATGGGAAGAGTTACAAGGTAAAGAATTTACTGAAGAAACTGTTTCCGATATTTTGTTGGAAAATTATGAAGTGAATGAGGATGTGGCGGTAAAAGATGCCAAAAAGCTTATCCAGACCTTTATAAAAGGAGGTTTAATCAGAGATTAAAGTAATGCTAAATAACAGGATTATTAATATATTTTTTTTATTACTTAAATCTGGATTGTGGAAAAATGCTAATTTAGATACAGAGTTTTTTCCTTTAACTAACCGAGAATGGGAAGAAATCTATAAAATTAGTATAAATCAAACCGTAGAATGTATCGTATTTGACGGTATTCAAAAATTAGAGCCAAAATACCAACCTAGTAAAATTTTGTTGTTGAACTGGGCGGTGAGAGTTGAAAAGCATGCGCAAAGGAATGAAAGAATGAATGAGATCATCATCAAATTACATTCTCTGTTCCAGGAACATCAAGTAAACAGCATTTTGTTGAAAGGCCAAGGCCTTGCAAAATGCTATGACAATCCTGCAAGAAGGGTATGTGGTGATATAGATCTATTTTTTGAAGACAAAAACACTTATACGAAAGCATTTAATATTATTAACGAAAAAGGGTTAGAGATCAATTCTATGCCCGGATTTAGTTCCGAGTACAATTTTGAAGGATTTGAAGTCGAACATCATCGCAATATGTTTGATATCCATAATCCATTCGTTCAAAATAAACTGGAGAAAATCCGACTGGAGGAGGTCAATAACTTCACAACTTTAAATATTGAAAACACTAAAATACAATTACCGTCTGCATTAGAAACAATTATCCAAGCTAATTCCCATATCCTAAAGCATTTGCTTTCCTATGGTATCGGAATACGTCAATTATGTGACTCTGCAAGGATTTATGCACATTATAATCAAGAGTTGAGGACAAGTAATTTAAAAGAAATTTATTCCTCATTGGGGATAAAGAATTGGATAGATATGTTGCACCTCTTGTTAGTTAAATATTTGGGTTTAGAAGAATCTAATCTGCCTTATAAACTGACAGCAAATTTAGACGCGGATTGGATGATGGAAGATATTTTGGTGTCAGGGAATTTTGGGTTTCATAATGCAAATTTTGTAGATAAAGAAATCAATTTGAATGGCGGACGAGCGAATAAGAAAAGTAGGATATGGAAAAGCTTTTTGAAATATGTTAAGGTAACACCTTCAGAAGCAATCTGGTTTCCAATTATGCAATTTTATTCAAGGTTCAAAATATAAGGTATTGTTAGCAGGAATTACATATCAGCTAAAATGGGCTTGGGAACAAGCAAAAGGTCATAAAAATGAACTGATAGTTTTTTTCATCCTTGAGTTAATTGGAATTGCCTGCTCGTTATATTTTGTCGTATGGTCGAAACATGCAATTGATTTTGCAATAAGCGGTGATAAAGCTTCCGTTGATAAAGCGCTAATATTAACCGTATTATTTATCGTTCTTGGACTTATTGTTAAAGCTTGGGGATCTTGGATCAATGAAAGGACAAGAGCAAAAATGCTCATTGAAGTTCAAAATAAACTGATCAAGATCCAGATGTTGTCAAGATGGAAAGTAATTAAGAATTGGCACACTGGAGACATGCAGATAAGAATAAATAATGACGCCAATGAAATCGTGCAGATGATTGGTTTCTCATTTATTTCCTTTCTGATTACAGTGATCAAATTACTTGCTTCGTTTGCATTGCTTTGGTCCATGGACCCAATGCTTGCATTATTGATCTTGGCAATTTCACCATTGTTCATTTTTACCAAAATTTATTTCAAGAAACTAAGATTTATCAATAGATCTTTGAAAAAAGCAGAATCAAATTTAGGTAAAGTGGTACAAGAAAACCTGAGATTCAGAATGGTTCTCAGAGCTCTGGGACTTCAGAATTTCAGATGGCAGAAAGTTGAAGAGAGCCAAGCTAACATATATGATTTAAAACTGAAATTGTTGAATTTTTCAACAATTTCACAGAGTTCTTTGAAGTTACTTATCAATATCGGTTTCCTACTGACTTTTGTCTGGGGAGTTTATAAATTGAGAACTGATGAAATTACATTTGGAATGATGACCGCTTTCCTTCAATTAGTTGGAAGGATCCAAGGGCCATTATTGCTCCTTATGAGTTTTATTCCTGTTTTTATAAAATTTAGAACAGCAGCTGAAAGGGTGGAAGAGGTTTATAAAACAGAAGTTGAAGAAGAATATACCCCTGAATTTATTAAAGACCCATATGAATTGATCATCAAAAACTTAAGCTTTAAATATGAAGATAATTTGGTGATCGATGATTTTAACCTGAAAGTGAAAAAAGGCGAGCCAACAGCCATCATTGGTTCAAGTGGCAAAGGAAAAACAACGCTGATTAGGTTGTTGTTAGCTGTAATCCAACCTAACAAAGGTGAAATTTATGTGGAAACAGGACTAAAAACGTATGCTATTAATCATAATCACCGTGTAAATATAGCTTATGTACCCCAAGGAGATAAACTGTTTTCAGGTACCATTAAGGAAAATATCCTGACTGATACTGAAAATGTTAATCCTGAAAAGATATATGAAGTCTTGTACCTGAGTTGTTCCGAGTTTGTCTATGACCTTCCTGATGGTTTGGATACGGTAGTTGGAGAATCCGGGTATGGTCTTTCCGAAGGGCAGGCTCAGCGTATTGCACTGGCAAGGGCATTAATGAAGGAAAACAGCATTTGGTTATTTGATGAAGTAACATCGGCTTTAGATCATAAAACATCAGAACTATTAATAGAGAGATTGATGAGTGCAGCGAAGAACAAAATTGTAATTTTTGTAACACACGACTTAAAATTGGCCGAAAAATGTAGTCAATCGGTTTATATGCAGTAATAAAAATTTTTTGAAGGAAATAATGAAAACAGTGGACTATTTAGTTGCTGAGAATTTGATTAGGATCGTATATGATGATTCAATTGATATTCAAAGTAGTTTATCTTCATTTATTGATTTTGAGGTTCCATTTGATCAAAATGCAGAGGCCATTGTACACGTTGAAATTGTTTTGGAACCCACTGACATTGACCTCACAAATGCCAAACTTCTAAGTGATGTTTCCATTATCTGGGGCGATAGGTTCAAATTTGAAGAAACAGAACAAAAGTATGTCACCTCGGTGGAAAATGGAAATGCTAAAGACACTGAAATTTGGAGAATGATAAGTGATAAAGACTTCCGATTCTCGAAAATTCACATAAAAAAACAAGAGTTGTATGACTCAAATATTTTAAGCTGGCTCATTATGGTTGCATTTGGTCAGCGAGTTCTTTCAAATAATACAGCATTGATACATTCCTCTGTAGTCGAGAATGGAGAATATGCTGTTTCCTTCTTAGGAAAAAGCGGAACTGGGAAAAGTACACACAGTAGGTTATGGATAAGTACCAATGATGGTTTTCAACTATTGAATGATGATAACCCAGCAGTAAGAATCGTGGGTGATGAAGTATTTATCTATGGAACTCCTTGGAGTGGAAAAACAGCTTGTTACATTAATAAAAAGCGAAAATTAATGTCAATTATTAGACTGACACAAGCAAAAGAAAACCAAATGGAATGGAAAAGCAAAGGTGTTGAATCCCTATTGGCTCTGTTGCCAAGCTTTACCGCAATCAGATGGAATGCAAATATTTTTTCTTCCATGGTTACCATCCTTGAAAACATTATCCAACGAACTAATGTTGGACAATTAAATTGTCTCCCAAACCAGGAGGCAGCTATACTATGCTTAAAAGAAATTAAAAAAGTAAATAAACTTGAAAATGAATAGATTAATTATCAGCCTGTTTGCATTGACTTTGTTTGGACTTAGTTCATGCGTTGTTTCTAAAAAGGTAACTTACCTTGAAAATATGGTTCCAGGTTCTGAATATCCTATGCAGGAGATTCCAACCTTAAAGATTCAGAAGTATGATAGATTGAGCATTATTATCAGTTCAAAGACTCCTGAATTGGCAGCACCATTCAACCCTGATGGTGGAATTTATAATGTAGGTGATAAAGGTGAAATTACAACCTCAGCTACAGGAGTTCCAACTGAAAAAGGATATTTAGTGGATAAAAACGGAAATATCGACTTTCCAGTTCTTGGTGTCATCAAAGCAGAAGGTAAAACTGCCGAGGAACTTAAGAGTTTTATTACGGACAGGTTGGTTAAAGAAAATTTAATCAATTCTCCTTTAGTTAGAGTAGAACTGCTGAACATTAAAATCATGATGATGGGTGAAGTTGGTGCTGTAGGTATCCTGAATGTTCCTGATGGTCAGATTTCTATTCTAGAAGCAATTACTCGTAGCGGTGGTCTAACCACAAATGCTTTAACCGAAGCCATTACGGTCATCAGAGAAGAAAACGGTTACAGAAAAATGTATACAAGTAATATTGAAGATGTTAATCTATTCGACTCTCCAGTTTATTATTTGAAACAAAATGATATCGTCTATGTAAAACCTAGATCTGCCGTTCCTACTCCTAGAGAAGACTTAACATGGAGATACATTGGTTTTGCTACCGGTATGTTGACCCTTGGTGTGAGCCTTATAGCATTATTTAATAGAAACTAACAAATTAATGGTTAATCATTCAATAAATAAGCCTTTTCAAGGAAAAGGTAAACAAGATCAATCTCTTTATGTATTAGATATCTTGCGATATCTTTTGGGGAACTGGAAATGGTTCTTGTTATCGATATTGATCTTTGGTGGATATTTTTATTACCAATACAGTAAGACTCCATTTTTATATAAAAAGGATCAAACTGTAATGATAAAGACAGCCACGAACTCCATGAGTGCCTCTAGGATCACCAGACCTAATAACTTTTACAATTTTGTAAATGTTAACTCTGAAATCCTTCAGCTTAGATCCCAAGAGTTAATGCGTAATACCATTAGTCTCTTGAATGCGGATGTAAGCTATTCTAGGAAAGATGGACTGAGGTCAGTGGAACTCTATAAAACTTCACCGTTTATTGTTCGTTTTACAAATGTTCCTCCACAGGCTGGGTTTTCATTTAATCTGAAATATAAAGGAAACAATCAGGTTGAACTATCTTCATTTTCAAACTCTGACCCAGATAAAACAGTAACAGTAAAACTTAATTCAGAAGCCAAAACACCAGTTGGAAATGTAATCATTTCAGCCAATTCTGATAAAGCATATCGTGTAAATCTTTCTGAGGATATTACGATTACCAAAAGCCCTATCGAATCTATGGTAGGTTACTTTTTGGGAAATCTTAATATCGTTCAAATGGAAGATGTAGAAATCCTTCAGATGACTATGGAAGATACTTCTCCATTGCGTGCAGAAGACATGATCACTAAGTTGATTGAGGTGTACAATCAAATGACCATTGAAGATAAAAAGACAGTCGCTAATAATACGGCTGATTTCATCAATGACAGAATTGTAATCATTGAAAAGGAACTAAGTTCAGTGGAATCTAGCTTGGAAGGCATGAAAACCCAAAACCAAGGGTTGGATGTTAAATCTGCAGGTGAGGCTTATTGGACCGAATCTAGAACTTACCAAAGCTCAAGTAAAGAGTTAGAAACGCAATTGAAATTGGTAGAGATCATGCGCCAAAGGTTAAGTGATCCTAGCCGAGTGGATGATCTTATTCCAAGTAACACTGGATTGGTAGATAATAATATCGAGGACATCATCTCTGAATATAACACGTTGTTATTGAGAAGAAACCGTTTGATGAGTGGAAACAGCTCAGAAAACCCAATTGTTCAAGATCTGAACAGTGCACTTTCTCAGGTAAGACAAAATATCGCCCGTGCTATTGATAACGTAATTTCTGGTTTTAGGATCAGAATGAATAACATGAGGGAAGAAGAGAATGCAGCGATCGGAAAAGCGAGAAGCCTTCCTTCAAAACAACGAATTATGTTGTCTGCTGAACGTCAGCAAAAGGTAATTGAAGAGCTTTATATTTTCTTGTTGAACAAACGTGAAGAAAACGCGATCAATAGAGCTATGACGGATGATAACATCCGTGTTATTGACTCTGCATCGGGTTCTAATGCTCCTTTCTATCCTAGCAAATTCAAAAAAGTTGCCATTGGTGTAGCCATTGGTATTGCAGTTCCAGCAGCCATATTGTTGTTGATGCTGTTATTGAATACCAAGGTTAGAAACCGTAAGGATATTGAAGATGTAGTAAGTGTTCCTTTCTTGGCCGAGATTCCTTTCTCAACCGAGATGAAAAATGCCAAGAGTGATATCGTTATCAAAGAACAAGGCGTTGATGAGGTGACAGAAGCATTCAGGATTTTCAGAACGAACCTAAGCTTTATGTCTTCTGGTGATAAAAAACAAAAGGTCGTAACATTTACTTCATTCAATGTAGGTGCCGGTAAAACCTTCTCCGTTATTAATTTAGGAGTGAGCATGACCTTCTTGAAAAAGAAAGTCGTTTTAATCGACTTAGACCTTAGAAAGGGTACTTTAAGTAACATCACAAAATTCCCTATGCCAATTGGTGTTACGCATTACCTTTCTGATAGTTCTGTTACGGTAGATGAAATCATCTATAAAGATAGAACAGATGCCGAGATAGACATCGTTCCGATTGGTGTGATCGCACCGAATCCAGTTGAGCTATTATTAAGTGAGCGTTTGGATCAATTGATCGCTGAACTAAAAGAACGTTATGACTATATTATCGTTGATAATGTTCCATTGGGAATCGTTGCAGACGCTGATATCGTGAATAGGATTACCGATGTGACCATATTCGTTGTTCGTGCTGGTAAGATGGATAGAAGGCAATTGCCTGATGTTCAGAAAATCTATGATTCTTCAGCATTGACCAATATGGCCATCCTATTAAATGGGGTGAAATTCGGAAATAACCCTTATGGTTATGGTGGATATGGATATGGTGGTTATGGCTACGGTTATGGCTATGGTTATTCAGCCCAACAGAAAAGAGGTTTCTTCTCAAGACTATTTGGAAGAAAATAAAATGAACAATACAGAAAAAGCCCTATAGAATATTTATAGGGCTTTTTTTGTTAATAATTTTCTGATTCTATGATTTTATGAATGGAATCGATGTATCCCTGTAATTCTCTATTTTGCTTTTTTACGATCCGTGGTTTTAAATAGAGCCAAACAAATAATAGCCAACCCAAGGTTAAGGCATAAGTAATAATAGCCATTCCATAGCTCATCCTTAAACAGAATTCATAAAGGTAAATCAAGATACCAATGCTAAGCAGTGAAAAATAAACATTCATAAAACGGCTTTGAATATTCCTTTGTTTCTCCTGGATATTAAGTAAGGAATTTAAATAAGCCTTATTGTCCTGATCTTTGTTTAACTCAAAAATGGATTTATAAAATAGATTGAACTTTATTAAGGAAAGGGAAATCGCCAGAATAATAAATGACATTCCAATTTTTGGATAAATAGTGCTAGCATCATATAAAAACCAGATTGAAAGAATAAAGATAACGGTTAGACCCAATGTGATATTTGAGGTCCATTTCTTCTTCATCGAATTCTTTCTATATTTTGAAAGGCGTTGTTTTAGTTCTCTTAAATCTGGAGAGATAGCGGGTTGCTTCTTCCAAATGTGAGATAGATTTAACTCGTTATTTTCCATGATTTTTAAATTTTATATTTAATCTTTCTTTTATCCTATGGATTTTGACCCTAATATTGCTGTCAGATAATCCCACAATTTTTGATATCTCCTGTTGTTTGATCCCTTCCAATTCCAAAGAAATAATGATTCTATCTAACTCCGGAAGTTCAGAAATGAATTGATATAATAATTTTATCTCTTGATCCAATTCATGATCCGCATTGTCCTCCTCTGGAATGAATGTTTCCACCTTCAAAATTTTTTCGTTTTTCTTGATCTGGCTTAAACAGGTATTGGTTGCTATCCTGAATATCCAGGTTCCTATACTGGCCTCATTCCTAAACGTTGATAGCTTTTCCCAAACTGTAATAAAAGTTTCTTGGGCTAAATCCTTTGCTTGGTCTTGGTCATTGATGTAACCCATGCACAATCGATAGATTTTGTCCCAATATTCCTCATATAATTTGTTGAAATCCATTACTTTAGAAAGTTTTGAACTTGTTGTAAATACCAATCTTTAGCATCATACATGATAAAGTGTAAACTGTTCTCAGCATACCTAAAATCAGCAGATCTCAAGTTGACATATTGTTGCTCTATTGCGGGTTTGATTTGTTTGAAGCTACTTTCAAGCAAAATCAAGGTAGGACATTGAATCGATTTTATCTCTTCCCTCAAATCGGTGTTGCTGAAATCGCAAAACATCTTTCCAAATGTAGATCGGTCAGATTTCATGGTCCAATCCAAAATTATTTGTTGTTTACTTGTATCTTGAACCATCCCTGTCATTACTTGTTTTTGCATTGCTTTAAACTGTTCATCAGTAATTGAATTCATCTGATTGACAATTGCAGAACAATCAATATTAGGTTTTGATTTATAATTTGGGTCACTCAATGCAGCCAAGCAAGGAAGTGCATCAACTACCACAATTTTGCTGATTAAAGTCGGTTCTGTAGCTGCAATGTCCATGGCCATCACTCCGCCCATACTATGACCGATGATAATTGGATTTAGAATTTTTTCGCTTTTAATATAATCAATAATATCATCTCGCCAACCTTTAAAGCTGGGGTCTGTTTGCGCAGGCACAGAAGCAAAGCCTGCCATGGTTAATACATAATAAGTGTAATCATTCCCAAGGGCATCAATCGTTTCTTTCCAAACCTCTCCAGATGATGCAAAACCCGGGATAAATAGGATGTTTTGCTTTCCATTTCCAATCTTTTCTATTTGGAAACTATTTTCTTTGGTTTGAGCGTCTGCTGTTGATACCAATGCTACAAAGGCGATAGCGGCTAGTAAAATGTTTTTCAAGTTCATAACTAATTGTTTTTGTTTTCCTTTAGATATGATTTTGAAAAAAATGTTACAGTATATTTCATAAATATATTACTATTTCAATATTGCGTTGAGTAAGTTGTTGAATAACAGTTCGATAAAAGAAATTTCTTTGTTTTTTTATTCAGATAATGTTGGTTTTATTACTTCCACTTCTTAGCATATTTTTTTAAATTTATTACATCCAAGCCTTAAGCTCTTGGTTTATAAATCAATAACCATTTCCTAATACAGCACTAATTATGTCCAAAAGCCCCTTATTCCGAAAATTGATTGCCTTAATTTTGCTTACTTCTGTATTTTCTCCATTGTTTGGTCAAAATGCTCCAAAACTCATCATCAGATCCGATGATATCGGTTCGTTTAATGCGGCAAATCTTGCCATTATTGAAACCTATCAAAAAGGCATAACAACTTCAGTAGAACTGATGGTAAATTGTCCCTGGGCACCTGAGGCTGTGAAGATGTTAAAGGAAAATCCAAATTTAGATGTTGGGGTGCATTTGATGATTACCAGTGAATGGGAGAATTGTAAATGGCGACCTTTGACATCGGCGAAAAGTTTGGTTGATGATTATGGCAATTTTTTCTCTTTCATCTACCCAAATAAAAAGGTACCGATGGCATCCATTCAGGAGCACCAATGGAAATTGGCGGATATTGAAGCAGAGTTCAGGGCCCAAATTGAAATGGCGAAGAAATTGTTACCGCGAATTTCACATATATCCACACATATGGGTTGTGGTAATTGGGATAAGGAGGTAAAGGAAATGTTGATCAGGCTTTCTAAGGAGTACAATTTACCTCAGGATATGGATTATGAATTCTTAATGTTCCCAGATTTAGACCTGAAAAGCAAAGCTAATGTAGAAGAAAAAATTCAAGCTTTTTTGAAGGCGCTTGATGAATTAAAGGAAGATAAAGTATACTTGTTTGTGGAACATCCTGGCCTTGATGTCAGTGAAATGGAAAATGTAGGCCATGAAGGTTATAGAAATGTTCGTGAAGATAGGAGTGAGGTAACCAAAATCTTGCTAGATTCAAGGATTAAATCCAAAATCCATCATTTAGGAATTGAATTGACAGACTTCAAATCCTTAAAACCAAAGAGGGTTGAATAAAAGCCCTTAATGAATAAAATTAAAAAACGGATAAATATACATGAGATAAATGGATATTAATGCTAAAGCAGAAATCCATATGCGGTATAAATAATGCATCATTCGATAATCTCCTGTGATATACCAATTGGCATAGATAGCAGCACTTGAGAAAAAAATAATAAAGCTGAAGAATAAGACGATCACCATATAATAATTTTGTTCATTTGTTAATTTCCTTATTTCAAATAATTAGATTTTTTGGTTGGTCTGATAACTTCAGTTATTCTTCAAATATATATAATATATTCATAATAAGAAATTTTAAATCTTTGAAATTTCTAAATTATTTTTGAAATAAAATATAAAAGCTTTTTTATATAGTTGTTTCGTTGTTATGAATGAACTATTCTTAATAGAATTTAATATATTTGTTCTGTTAAAAAAAGAATCCCTTTTGGTTATGCAGTTCAAAAAAAGAACATTCACTTTACTTGATAAGTTGTTTCTTTCCGTGTTTATCTTAAATATTCTGAATTATTTTTTGTTCGAAAAAACACTAATTTCCCTTCGGGTAATTTTTTTCTTTTTCCTTTTTGGAATGGTATTCTATTGGTTGATCCGAAAAAAAGACCTATTGCGTAATGTTGGAAAATTAGAAAGCATATTCTATAGTATAATCCTTACTGGATCCTACCTGACCTTTATTTTTCTAGGTCTAAATTATATGTTTTGCTCATCCGAAACCGAAGTCTCGACCTATAAGGTAAAATGTAAGATAAATAAAATTTGGTTGCCAGAGGAAGGAATGACACCAAAAGTAGTAAAAGCGGAATTCGAAAACGGATTCCATAAAAGAATAGGGCTCTCAGAAGACATAAGAATTCAAAATGTACATCCAGATTCTTTGAATGTCTATTTATCCTTGGGCTTATTTGGAATTCCTGTAATCAAAAAAGTGGAATTTGATCATTCGCATTCTTAAAAACCGTTCAAATATGTGCCTCCGTCCATTTCATTAGCCATAAAATGGATGATACTCCCGTAATTATCTGTAGTAATCGGTTCCAATAAATATTTTAATATAGTTTTTATGGGATCGGGGTTGTTCAATTCTAAAGGGACATCTTCAAAAATATTATAGGAGAAAGTGGCAGTTTCTATAATTATCTTTTGCTCTTCTGTCAATGCTTCATCTTTAATATACCTATTCAATGCAACTTTTAAGCTGTTTTCATCAAAATCAGATTGAACAAAGATCAACGCCTTTCTTCCCCAAGTGATACTTATAACATAGATCAGGTCATCGTCTTTTAATTTAGCCAATTCCTCTAAATAATTCTTGATTCCATCGCCCCCTGGATCTATAAACATATCAAATAAGGGAATCTCATATTCCACAAGAATATTGGATTTTGGCATTTTGTTATTGACGTCCAATCCAAACCATTTACCAAGGTCCAATTTTTGGCCAAAATTAGTATATAGGTCTTCGAGGTTTCGAATAGAGTAGAATGAATAACTCGCAATTCCTGCATTTCCTGTTGGAGCTCCTTTTGCCTTCAATTCATCAGAAATTACCTTGTACATGTTTTCCTTGTTAGGTACTATTTCAGGAAACTCATATTTAAACGAGGTTGAAATGGGGGTAATCTTTTGATTGGTTTTGATATCCTTGAATTCATGCTTCTCTGTATTGATCGATTTCTTACTAAGTACGGCGCCTAGAAATAAGCCTTCCGGATTTTTACCAAAGTAAGTCGAAGAATTTCTTGGTTCCTGAGCCGATAGGAGACCCAAGGTTAATATATAAAGCAAAACAGTTATTAATCCAGTTCTCATTTTATTTCTTTTCAGGGGTAAATACATAATTCTTCTTTAACCAGATTAGTCTGGAATTATTCAATGGCTCTGAATCAAGTAAATGTCGGTTATCAGGCATTTCATATTGTTGACCAATACTTAGCTGAGCTCGGTTCTTATTATTGGCGTTTTTTTTGAAAAAGCTAATTTTAAGGGTTAGGGTTGAATCAGCATTTTTTGTTGCCCAATTTTTCCAACTATTGTTTTTGGATTCATGGATTTGAAGAGTTTGCTCTGTCCATTTTATCTGATAGGATTCCATGGGCATTTTTGATTTATGTACAAACATGGAGTCTTCTTTGATCAGGATGGAATCTGGCTTGAAATAGGTCACACGGTTCCCGAAATGCAATTTGATATCAGCCTCGCTTAGGTCCTTTACCACAAAGCCCTTAAGGTATTCAATGAAATCTTCATTTTTCTCAGAAGTGTATTTATATAAAATAGCTTTGGGTTTTTCAACAGGTTCAGGCTCTGGCTCTGGTTCGGGTTCCGGTTTTGGAGCTGGCTTTGGTTCAGGTTCGATTTCACTTGGTCCGCAAGAATGTAAACTAATGAAGAAAATGGAGAGCGGAATTATTAATAAATAAATAGCAAAGCGATTGGTTATTAATGTCATACCTTAGTTTTTAAAAAATTGGTAACAGCTAGAAAAAGTGTAATTAACATA
>NZ_JBSHLH010000034.1:0-19628 GCF_053644255.1 Sphingobacterium sp. NPDC055431 | reverse complement strand
ATATTTAATTTTAAATAATATATTAAGTTACCTAACTTATCTGATAATTCACTGTTTTTTAAATAGTTTTCAACGTCTTCTACATTTGCTGACACTTGTTCAATATGACTATCGGAATAGGTTTTTGTCAATGAAGCGGTATTACTTTGCCCATAGTGATAAAAATGACGATCTAAATATGCTACATTTTTCGCACTACAGAACAATTTAATCGCTACCATCAGATCCTCCCCCATATTTTTACCTTCAATGAATCGAATATTGTGATCAACAAATAATTTTGTCTTGAACAAAAACAGCCATAGGTTCCACCTCATCGTTCCCCTCATCATCTTTTCAATTGCCTCCATCGGTGATTCAAAATTTGGCTGATTCATCTTTCTTTCATTTTTCTCAAAAGTCAGATACCAACTAAATCCCAAAATATCGAGATTCTCTTTTTCAGCCTTTTCAGCTGACAACTCCAAGGCATCATGGTCAATTGCATCATCTGCATCAACAAAATAAATATACTCCCCTTTTACAGCATCCAAACCCGTGTTTCTAGCAGCTGCAACACCCCTATTCACCTCATGGATAATGATTTCTACATCAAACTGTGATTGGTCTCTAAACTTTTCCAACACCTGTAAGCTTTTATCCGTGCTACAATCATTGATGAAAATTATCTGTAAATTTTTGTAAGTCTGGGATGATAAAGAATCCAAACATATATGCAAAGTTTTCTCTGCATTATAAACAGGAACAATTATCGAAATTAGTGGCTTTCTATTCATTTTCAAGTCCCCACAAAACTAAGCTTTATTTGTCTGAACATACTGTAGAATTTTATCTACAACATTGATACTCTTTGAATTAAACTTCCGTGCAAACAATTTATCTGATTGTATTAAATACTCAAAATCAGCATCTTCCCAATCTCTGATCACATTATTTTCCCATCGAATCTCTCGCATACAGCCTCTTCCCTCATCCTTGTAATCATAAACTTTATTTTTGTATACGGAATTCCAACAAATCGTTTGAACTACAATTTCATCACAGCAAAAACTGTTTTGATATATTCGCAAAATCTTATTTTTATCCTTTAATATTAGTTTAACCAAGCCATCAGAAATACTTAACCATTGCGTCCCTTTCTTGAATTCAATACTCTTATTCCTTTTATAACCAATAAGTTCCTGAACTCGAATTAAACTTGCTCTTGCAATTCTTTTCAGTTGATTGGAAACTCCTTCATTCGTTCTAAAAGAACTTGAAAACAAATGGGTCCTTCTTACCTTCCTATCGATTTCTTTACTTATGTCCCCAGTATAAAAACCAATAAACTCCTTTCCTTGGTTGGAGTTAAAAAATTGATGAATGTAATCTTGGGACTTTATTGGCATATCTACCCCTGATAATAAGTGGTAATATTGATAGGACTTGTTTTTTAAGGCTGCCTCGAAAAGATTCAGTTCAGCTTCCACTACAGTTACATCTCCCCATTTAACAACTACGCGGTTTTCCAGAATAAATAATTTCGAAAATTTTACCGCTAAGGTCGGTAACTCTTTAACTTTTGCATCGAAGTGGATATAGATATCATTTCTCACATCATCAAGTGATTCAATAAGTCTGTTTAAAACCTCAAACTCATTATGAGCTAATATCAGGTATGCATGTTTCATAATTAGGATTTAATTCTATCCAATATCTTTTCAACTATTCCAAAATGTGATGAGCTAAATTTCCTTGCAAATAAGCAATTAGATTCAAATAAAGACCCAAGATCTTCTTGAGAAAAAATTGTTGAATTTGCATTACCAACTTTATGCATCAATACCCTATCAGAATACATAATGTTCCAATTTTTTCCAGAATAGACAAGTTCAGTAGGTACGAAAAGCTCATCTCCGCACATGGTATATTTATATTTTTTTAATATTGTTTTCTTTCTAGACAAAAGGAATTTTACGGCGTCATCAGTAATACTAACCCAGTTTGAAGCCTTAATAAAGGTGCGATCTTTATTCACATATACCCCAAGTAGATCCTGCACCTTGATTCCTACCCTCCATAACCTTTGAGACATCAAGCTGGAGTTAAAGCTCTTCATAAATAAATTCATACGATTCCCTTTTCTTTCAAGTTCTTCAGGACTCGAGGGCATCGGAACGAATACTTGGGAAATGGGTATGGATGAGAAATATTCATGAAAGGTATCTTGTTTGACCAATGGGAGATGGACGCCGGAAATCATGTGATAATAGGCATAAGGACCGTTTTGATTTGCCAATTCAAAAAGGGCAAATTCTGCTTCAATCTGGCTGATATCTCCCCACCTAACATCTATCCTGCTTGAATTATCTACAAAAAACAGATTCGAATATTTACTTTTTATTGCAGGTAAATCGTTCACTTTCTTATCAATATGGATGAAGATATCATTTCGACTATCGTCTATAAGATCGACCAGAATTGATAGTATATCAAATTCATTATGAGCTATAATCAGGAATGCGTGTTTCATAATTTATTCGAGTTTTGTAAAAATGCATTCATTTTCTTCATACCATCAGCATCAAAATAGGACATTTTATGAGTTGATGTAAAATTCAAAGCCTCCCCATATTCCATTAATCCTTTTACCCCATTGAATTTAGTCTGAAGGATATGAGGATATACATCACTGACCACTTGACACTGCTTGTCCTTTAATTCCCCTTCTACAAGTTCATTATATAAAATTTGAAAGAAGAAATAATCTATAATTTCATTTTGCGTTCGCCAATAATATAATATCAACTCCAACATATCTGTTATCAAGTCATTGCCTTTCTCAGCATAGATAATGCTGTTTAATACCTTGACTTTAAATTCTTTGTCCCATCCCCAATAAAAGGCATAACTGTTCTCCCAAAAACTCTTTTTTTGCTCCTTATTATCCCTTTGATACATAAAGTAAGGCAAGGATTTAAATTTTTCATCTAATGGAGCTGTCAATAAAATCGTAGCATCCAGCCACACGCCTCCATAAAGACTGAGTAATGAAAGTCGAAGTAGATCAGAAAAAAAAGTTCTCTTAAAAATACCCTTTTCTAATTTTTCAATGACATATTCTGGAAGATCCACATAATCCTTATAATTTGAGTCGTCAATTCGAATTACTAAATAATCGGCTTTATATTGATCTACTGATTCAAAACAATGTTTCACAACCTCAGGAAGAGAAGCATCGCTACAGCCCTGACCCCAATACTGCCAAATAATCCTATCGGTTTGAAATTCTTTTTTAGGGTTTAAATTTTCAAGAACAATTTGACCAGAATAATATTGATCGATTACAGGATGCCAAAAACCAGCAACTTCCTTATGCTTCTTGATAATCTTGGTTTTTCTTATGAATGACCAGATTTGACTAATTATGGGTAATTTCTTTATACTTCCTAGCACCTTTCAATAAATTAGAGAATTGAAAAAAAATTATTAGAAATCAAATATTTTTAATTTTTCGAATTAACGCAATTGAACCTAAACTAACTTTTCCTAAGATTGGCGTTAGCAGTAACTTCGCTAATGATTGTAGTTTCTTATTTGGATTCCATTTTTCTTTATATTCTTGAGGTAAGTCAAAATAATATTTCCACCAAACTTCAAATTTTATGGTCAACTCATTCCATGGTTTTCCTCCTGTATAATGTATTGTTCCAGTTTTTTGAATTTGATTCCAATCAGTCTCCTTATATTTTTTCAGAAAATCAGGCTTGAATTGAGGAAGGAAAAAGGTACGAATTCCATTATATACTGGCGATAGGCCCAAAACTTTCCCTTTACAATAAATATTGAGTACATCCTGGTCTGGGAATTGTAAATAAGGAACTTTCAGACCATCAATAAACTTTTTCGACATATTGTCTTGGCGCATTAACTCCAAGTTCATCAGCAAAAAGCCAGAATTAAAGTAGAAACCGGGCTCACAGCCAATTTCTTCTAAATACGGTATCTGTGATTCCAATGCAGCTTCATAAACGGCAGCTAGGTAGTTACCGTTTAAGTCCATAGATTCATATAATTCACCGAGATCCTTTTGAATGATAACATCGCAATCGGTATAAATTACACGATCATATTGTTTTAGAAGTTCGGGTAATAACAATCGAAATGAGGCAGCAATGGTATATCGCTCATCTACATAAACGCCTTCCAATGCTCCGTCAAGGTTTAGAAACGTGAATTTCATCCGTTGTGGAATTAACTTCGCTAATAAGCCCTGCAGATCCTCAGGAAGGTCTTTTGTTAATAAACAGATTACTTCAAATTGATATTTTGGATTTGAATTTATTAAAATGGAAGACAAACAGGTTACTGCAGGAATAAAATAATTCTCAGTAAATGCGACTACTATTGGAACCGAAACACGCATAAAAAATATAAATTATTAGGACTTTCCTATTAACTAACGTAGTAGTTTGTCCTTAAAAAATCTAAAGTACATAATCATTTTATCCTTTCTACTTAATAATTCACAATTCTCTATACATCTTGCTTTATTTATAGGTAAATTCTTAACAGCTACATTATAATAATCATAAACACATTTTTGATAAAGGGTGTCCCATTGGATTTTCTGCAAACACAGCTTCTCAATTTCATCCTTTGGCTGATGATAATCAATTGCTCGCATCATGGTATAAAGATGAGTAATTGCCTTTATTTTGTGTTCATATTTCGTTTTATCACTTGAAAGATGGATATCTGAGACCCTAAAATCAAATAATAATTGACTTGTATTAGCTATTCCATTTCTAGCCAGTTTCACTGTACTAATAGTATCAGTTCCAAAGGCAAAAGGCAAACTGTCAAACCTTTCTTTTTGGATCACTTTAGTCTTAAACATGTAATTTCCAATACATACAAACGGAATGCCTTTTACCCAGTCATAGACATATTCCATCTGGCTACACTTTTCGGCCAAGATTCCATCGATTTCCAATAGGTCACCAGCATCATTTATTACAGAGACCCTAGCGCGTAAAATATCAACCTCTGGATATTTCTTAATCAACTCTATGCAATTTGCGGTAAATTCAGGATGATAAAGGTCATCATCTGCAGCTAAAACTAAATAATCTCCTTTAGCATAATCAATTGATTTATTCCATTGAGCTACAAGATCTTTCCCTCCAATATTTACTTCGTTTTTATAATAAGAAATTCTTGGGTCCTGATAAGTTGAAACTATTTCATATAAATTTTCTGGAGAATTATCATCTATAATTATTAACTCTATTTCTGAATAAGTTTGATCTAATATACTATCAATTGCTTGTTTAAGGAATTTCGATTTATATGCTGGAAGAACAAATGAAATTAACATACTTGATTATTTTTTAACGATTACCTTACCTGGAATTCCAACAACAGAAACACCTTCCTCAAGGATTGAATTTAACACAATTGACCCTGCTCCAATTTTTACATGATTCGATATTTTAATATCTCCTAAAACTTGGCAACCTTGACCAAAATCCACAAAATCTCCAATGACTGGCAAGCCATTATCATCACTTCCGGTATTACCAATACAACAATTCCCATGAATGGTACAGTTTTCCCCTATCCTTGCTTTTGGGTTGATAATTATGGAACCATAATGTGCCAAGTGCAATCCTAACCCGAAACAACCGGCAGGAATAAAAAACCCAAGCTTTGATCCTAGTTTATTTTTCTTTCTCGTATAATAAAACTTCAACAATTTATTAGGTTGCAAAAAAGTATAATATTCTTCAGATCTTAAGGCAACTACAAATGACCTCAAAAGATATCTTTCAGAACAAAGAATCCAATCAATAATATTTTCCCTAGAAAATCTTGCTGGATAATACATTCTGTCCCCTTTTATATAGTGGCTCTTTGTGTAGTTTTTATATTTATTCAACATGAATATTATGATGCTACGTTCGATTTATTATTTAGAATTTGGCCTATTATACTCTCTCTTTTTATCAAATTGACCTTTGAATAAAATTCAACTAACTCTCTATCTTTTGATGTCAATTTCAAAACAGGAAAATTATTAATGTTCATTTTTTGCCTACATAGGATATAATTAATCCTGTTAAAATCCCAATCACAATTCTCCTGGATAAAAAATGCACTGTCCTCACATTTTTTCAAATACATATTTAACATGAGATAAGCTGGATTTGACAAGTCTTGTGATATCAATTTATAATCCGCTCTTGATTTTAATACTTCAAAAAATCCTTTACTACCATATTTTATTATTGGGGAAAACATTTCCAGCCTACTCACTTAAGTATTATTTATCAAAACAAATCAAACCTAAAATACTTTTTCTCCTTATTAAATTATACTTATAAAACATTTCAATTAATATCCTATCCCCAGAAGTTAACTTGACAATTGGAATAAAGGGCTTTTTCATTGGCGCTCTACATAATGCATAATTTATTTCATAATTATTCCACCCTCGACTTTCTTGTAATAAAAATGCACTATCTTCGCTCTTTTTTAGAAATAAATTAAACAATTCACATTCTCTCATTGCAATTTGTTGTGCCAAATAAACCAATAGATATTCTGGTCTATTAATATTTTGTTTTATCTCCAAATAATCTCTTCTATTTTTCATTAATTCAAAATAATTTTCAGCTCCGACCATTGCAAGGGGAGATAGAACTTTTAACCACATCCCAATCAGTTTATTCCTGGGTTTTGAAGCTAAAAACCAAGACTCAATAACTGGAAAATTAAAATTGATAGTGGAAGTTTCTTTATAATATCCTATAATATCATAGCTTTCAATCGCATTAAGTTCTATTACCCAACTTAAATCTTCATTAAATATTGTTGTTGAATCAATCCAAATTCCTCCATATTTATAAAGTAAATTCAACCTTATTAAATCTGTTTTATTTGCTATTGGCATTTCTCCAGTAATATTAAGATCTGGCAGATATTCTTTGATAGATTCGCTATGGAGTAAATTCACTACAAAATTTGGATTTGTAATCTTTATATGTTCAACTATTTTATCAACATAGCTAGGAAGATTATATGTTTCCCAATACATCCAAATAATTTTAGGGAAATCCTCCTCAACTGTGTCTTTTTCGCGGTTGGAAATTTTTAATATTTTCTCCCCAACAAAATCTGGCAAGATATTTCTAGGTTTGATGTTTACTAAAAAACATTTAACTAACATTAAAAATGAACGAAGTTCTTTCATTGCACTATTTTTTTAAATATTGACCAACTTCCATCCGTCTACTTAACTTTTCCCTTATTAGATTAAAAATAAACCACCTATCATATTTCATTGCTTTAAATAAAAACATATATTTATCCAATTTAATTTTACTTGTATTAAAATATAGTCTTAAATAAAAACCTCTAATACTTTTATTTAATACTTTATTGTATGATTCATTTGCAAAAGCAGACTTAATAGATATTAAGTAATTAATAAATTTTATATAGAAATTATTATCTTGAACTTGGTTTGTTAAACCTCCTTCATGTCTTCTATAGGTTGAAGTATAATCTATTGTACCATAGCCTTTCCCGAAGGTTAATGCATATAAAAACAAAGGAGTATCTCCATACATGAAATTATGCTTTTTAAAAAACTCCTCAAAATTTTTCATTTCTGATGAATTCCTTATTAAAAAAGTGGAAGTATGCGCTGTCCAATTCTCAAGTATTTCAGAACCTTGATACTCTCGATTCATTTCAACTTTAGTCAATTCATTTGTTTGATTAAATTTTCCAGATTCTATTTTAACATGAACATTGGAAAATACAATTGAATATTCAGGATTATTTGTTAAAAATGTCACTTGCTTTTCTAGTTTATGAGGACAAATCCAAAAATCATCACCTTCACAAACTGCTAAAAATCTACCCTTAGCTTGATTAATTATCCACAAAAAGTTCCCAATGGAACCTTTATTAACTTCATGGTTATAATACCTAATAATAACATTAGGCGGACAGGGATTCTCTTTTATATATTTCTCGACCACCTGGTGAGTATTATCTGGTGATTTATCATTCGCAATGATTAATTCAATAACACCATTAAACTCCTGACTAACAACCCCATTGATTGCTTTTAAAATAAAATCTTCATGTCCGTATGTAGTCATTACAACTGAAACATCTACATTTCTTTGTTTATTTTCGTCCATAGTTAAATTCTCAATAGGCTTCCGTGATGAAACAAAAACCTATTATTTGATAAATAGTTACTACTTATGTTAAAAATTGTTGTTTGTTTGGTGTAATTAAAGGGGATCTAAATCAATTCAAATTGATCTAACATATTATGGATTTCTTCTTTTGTATTGAACATCAGAGCATCCAAAATGGACAATCCTGGTTCAAATTCTCTGTATCCTTGTTTATATTCCTGAAGATTGATTTGATGAAAATACATATCAATATCAGCATTGAAATATTTTGTTCGATCGAAGAAACTCATACCTCCAATTGGATTAATATAAGTGAGCTTTGCTCCTAATCTTTTACAGATATTTAATGCCCATTCATCTGAATCTTGAGGTTGATCAATTTTAATTCCCATTTCTGAAAAAATTGATATATCACGCTCCATATCCAAATACTTACATATTTCAGTAAGGACATGGCGGTTCAATGAAGTGATATTATCAAAATCTTTTGAAAATGTCTTTCTCAAAAAATCCATTACTAACTCGTAATTCGGCGCAATTTTCTTATAGATTTGAAATTGAGCTAGTATTTTCTCTTTCCAAGGTTTAGTGTTATCTAAAACACAATCTTTAATTAAGGTAGATCTTCCATTTTCTTTTTTCAATGGAACCTGGATATACAACCATCCTTCCTTTTGCTTTAAAATCCGATTTCTTTCTATCCAACCCCGTCTAATGAATTGGACGGTGTCCAAGAGAATAAACCTATCAGTATGTTTAATCAAACTGATATATCCTAAATAAGGAAAGAAATATGGCTGCATTATACCTATTTTTTTTCTAAGCATAATGAACTTGTTCTAAGATGTTACTATTATTAGCGTGTGTTTAGTGTGTGTGATTTTTTCGAGTACTATATCCCTTTTTATATCATATCACATTTGTTTTAAATTATAATTTTTATTCTAACTATTAACCTTAATAATAATTGTTGGTTTTTATTATTTTCCCTGGCACACCCACAACTGTACTGCCATCCGGAATATCTCTATTTATCACTGAACCTGCCCCTACTACCACTCTCTTTCCGATTGTGACATTTGGCAGGATGGTACAATTTGTTCCCAAGAAGCTCAATTCACCTATTTTACAATGTCCTGAAATCGCAGTTCCAGGGCAAACTTCTACAAAGTCATCAATTATCACATCATGTCCAATCGATGCCATTTGATTGATTAAAACTCCTTTCCCAATCTTAACATCATTGGTAATGACTGAATTCAACATTACATTTACCCCTTCTGCAACCTCCACCCCAAAAGAACCAATCTTACTGGTCTGGGAAATCAATGAATGGGGTATCCCTCCTGCTTCAACAAATTTTCTGAACGCTCCAGCTCTTAATAATGGTCCACCTAATCCTAAAACAAACTTCTTATCGACCTTTTTAAAATAATCACTTGCTTCACTTAAGTTTCGCAGGACTAAAAACTCATTATATAGCTTATCAGGTAAATCAGATGATACATCATCATAAAATACGATATTACTCTTATTTACTGTTTCCAAACAAACCTCCAAAACTTCTTTTGCAAGGCCTTTGGCTCCAAATATTAACATGTTCTAATTATTTTGACTTCTTAAAATAATGCGGCAAATCCAATCCACCTCATCATCTGTCAATTCATAGTACAATGGCAAACATAAAACCCTTTTCGCTATGTCATCAGTAACCTTCATTGATACTGGGTCAAGATAAGGTAGACTTGATGACAAGCTAGGGTAAAAATACCTTCTTGTGAAAATTTCAAATGTATCCAAAGTGGATTTGATTTTTAGTAATAAATCTTCTGACTCTATTACATAAACCAAATATGCACCATTTTGGTTTGAATTTTCATGCCAAACGGGTACTGTTGCTTTAAAATTCTTTAGATTTTCGGAATATCGCTGTATAATTTCTAAACGTCTGCTGATTATCTTGTCCAACCACTTAAAGTTCACCAAGCCCATAGCTGCATGGAATTCCGAATTTTTACCGTTTAACCCCAATTCAGAAAAACTGCTATATCCAGAGATTCCAAAATTTCTCATGTAAGCGATTTTCTTCAACAAATCTGGGTCCTTTGTAACAACCAATCCGCCTTCTATACTGTGATAAAGCTTTGTGGCATGCAAACTACAAGTACTGATATCACCATATTCAAAAATTGATTTACCATTCACTTTTACTCCAAATGCATGTGCCCCATCGTATATCACCTTTAGATTATGCTTTTTGGCAATTTTTTCAATAGCTTCAACATCACATGGATTTCCATAAACATGGGTAGCCAAAATAGCACTTGTATTTGGACCGATTGCCTCTTCAATTTTCTTGGGGTCTATATTCAAAGTTTTAGGATCAATGTCCACAAACTTAGGTGTACAGCCCTCCCAAACAATGGAAGATGTAGTGGCAACGAATGAAAAAGGGGTGGTTATGATTTCTCCGGTTAATTCTAAGGCTTTGATTGCCAATTGAAGTGCTACTGTACCATTAGTAACATATAATAAATGGTTTACATCGAAATAATCCTTTAGCTCCATCTCCAGTTTACTGGCAAGAGGGCCCATATTTGTAAGCCAATTCCTAGACCAAATACTGTCTAAGTATTGCTTATAATCTTCTATTGGAGGTAAAAATGGTTTTGTTACAGGTATCATTTAATTAATTTCGAGTTGGAAAATTAATTAAATGATACCTTTTTTTATTGAAAAGCCTTAATTAATCTTTTGTTTGTAGGACATCCTTTACAACCTCCAGATATTTATGACCGAATTTTAAATCTGGCTCCAAATGGTTGCCTTCAGCCCATTCATTCCAAGATTTAATAAAAACAATCTGATTCTCGGGATCATATTTTTTCACCATCCTGACCGCATTGACCATTGCCTTCTTAAATAGTTCAGGCGTAGAATCATGAAGTATAAATCCATTTAATCCGCTTCTTGGGCTGTTATCCCAATTTGGAATCACGGTTGGATAATAAATATTGTCGCCCGAATTCTCATCAAATTCTTGAATAGCATCCTTATAGTAATAAATCCTAACAGGACGCTTAAATATTTTTTTATAATACTTATTTAATCTACTTGTCTTCGCTCTCCTATATATGTCAACAAATTTATTTGCAGATCTTAAATAAGAATCCTTTGTATGAACCGCAGGAGTTAGAGCATCAAATCCGTACTTTTCAGTATCCCAATCTGGATCGACATTAGTCGCAACTAAATGAATGCCTTCGAGACCATTCTCGCCAGCTAATCTCCTAAATGTGGAAACAAACAACGGCAAATCAGGAATTTCCATTGGTTTATACACCATAAATAATGGTTTCCCATCAACCTTAAAATAACGTTTGTCCTTAAATGCAGGTAATATGCTATTGAAATGATCAATATAATCTTGCTCTCCTGGATAAACCTGTTCAACGAGAATAGTTTTGGGATTACCATGCCAGATTCCGCTCCAGGTTTCATTTGCCCAGGCTAGACAAAAAGGGAAATCTGGCGTACCCGAATCCAAAACCTCTTGAAATGGCCGTTCCAATATCCGGCGCCCATTCCCAAACCAATAATGCCAATAACAAAAGGCAGAAATTCCATATTTCTTTGCCAAATCTGCCTGCGCAATCCGTGCTTCAGAAAGACGTAAGTCGTAGAAACCCAAGTCGGCAGGAATATGTGGTTGATAGTGCCCCGGAAACATTGGTTTTGCTTTTGCAACATTTGTCCATTCTGTAAAACCTTTCCCCCACCATTCATCATTTTCTTTAATTGGATGAAATTGTGGAAGATAGAATGCGATTGCCTTTACTTTCCCCATGATATATTAACTAATAGGTAAATAAATAAAATAGTTCAGTTTTGTTGATTAAATCTCCCTAAGTCGTTGTTTCTCAATAACTTTATTGTACCTAAATAAAATACCAAGAAATTTACGCCAAATGAATAAAGATCTACCAAAAATCGCGCCTGAAATGGTTAAGTAGTAGAAAAATGGCTTATAAAATTTCAAAATCCCTTGGGTGTTCAAAGCCTTCCGAATACAGGTGTTTAAACTTGCAATAAAATATTCTTGATTTTCGGGAGAAATAGTCATTAATTTCACATGGGAATACTGTTTTAGAATTCCAAAATTGTCAACTTCCTTATAGCTTAAATCAATATCTTGAAGAAAACTTTCCAAAATAAAGAACTGATCCACTAATCTCCGTCTTTCATTTTGTACGGAAATAGTAACTGAATTAGGATTATGTCTGTAGAAATAAGTTTCTCTGAAATTGAAGGCTAAACTTTTTATGTACTTCCTTAAATGATAGGTCCACAGCACATCTTCATTCACAATACCCTCCATGAAGTAGATTTCATGCCTCTTTAAGATATCCAAGCGAATAAGCTTATTGCAAGGTGAAATAGGTAAGCTATTGAAAATGTTTGCCCGGACCCAGTGTATGTCACAAGAATAATCTGGATATCCTTTACCAGAAATTTTCAGAACATGGTTGATATTTGCAACCTCACTTAAAATTTCCCCTTGAACGATATCTACACCTGGATGTTTAAATACATGATATACCAACTCATCAATACAAGTTGAAGAAATTGCATCATCACTATCTAAAAAATAAATATAATCGGACTGGCTTTCTCTGATCCCTCGATTCCTAGTTCCTGAAGCCCCTAGGTTTTTATCATTCTTGAGCAACTTAAAATTGATTGGTCCATTATAGCTATCAATTTTCTTTAGAAGAATATCAAAGCTTGCATCAGTACTCCCATCGTCAATGAACATGCAGGTCAAATAAGGATAATTCTGAAGAGCAACCGACTCAAAACACTCTCTGATGTACTTTTCAACATTAAAAACCGGAACAATTACTGTTACTTGGATCATGGGTCCAATATAGGGATATATTAATAAATTGTAAAATATTAGGACAATATTTTAATTACAATTTTCTAATAATTCACACAAAAGAACCATGCTAATTTTTACTCTCCCGAAAACCCTTATTTTATCTTTAAACTTAAGCCAATTGAATATAACAGAAAATATACAGCACCCAATATACCAAACAAGGAATAAATCTCCGATATATAGGCTAACCCGACTTCAGATTTATACTTTCTTATTGCAATTAAAAAGTTCCTCTTATCTTGGACCCCCCTATTGCTATGGATCAATAGCTGTGCAAAATCCTTCAAATACTTTTTTGTAGCATCCGACTTTTCAACTTGATTCTTTTCAGAACCGGAGGTACTGTTTTTAAAAACCCTCACTACCACACTGGAATCACTGATAAAGTAAATTTTATTGAACCCTGACATACTCAAGATCAAAAAATCATCTGTGTGCCAAGCTAGAGGATAAATTTCAAAACCGACATCATTAAACCTGTCTCTCCTAAAAACATGCTCACTTAAGCTACTGTTCAGCCCTCCCCCAATCTTTCTTAATATTAGATTATAGGTGTCATAGTAACCAGTTCTAAATCCATTATAAAACCTAACTTCCTTGTCACCTACAAAATCAAGGACTGTATAAAATTTTAACACATGACAGCAAGAATCGATGAAGGCTAAATTCTTATAAAACTCTTCTACAAAGTTTGAGGAGATGGAATCGTCATCACCCAATATTTGAAACCAAGGTTCTTTAACCTCAGTCAAAATTCTCATCCATTGAAAGGCCAAATTTTTCCCACCTAAGTTGTCTGAATAATTAAAATAGAAATACTGGTCTGATGATAAATATTTTTCAATGATAGGTAAAGGGTCATCCGGACTTAAATCGTTTCCTATGTAAACAGAAAACCTCTTATTGCTTTGGTTAGCTAAAGATTTTATACATTCTTCAAAATAATCAATCTTGAAATAAGGAATTACTATTGCTAATTCGTTCATCTCAGGAGCTTAACTTTTAAAATGGTTTGCTTAAAACCAAGGCGCAAAATCTTCAAATAGCTGGTTGAAAACTCTTGACATACCAGTAGTGGCCACTTCCAATTCGCATAAGCCAATTGTACTATCCCTTGGACTAGAATTAACCCTAAAACTCCAAACGAAAGATAATTTAAAACCAGGAAATCACCGATTGCAACAAAAAAACCTGCAATGATGGACGACTTCAAAAAAGGAACTTCATTTTTGGTCACTATCAAAGTTCCAAAGTTGGAATGGTTATTTTCTAGAATGACAACTAAACAATATGCCATCATGATATAGGCATTTGGCAAAACTGCATTAGAACCTATAAATTCAAGTACCATTGGGCCCAAGAAAATCAAAAAAGTGGCCCCCATAATGAATAAGGATAGATACACAAACAATGCAAAGGAGAAAGTTTGCATCAGCTCCTTTGATTTCCCTGAGATTCGCAGCGAAGCAAATGTAGGGTTATAACTGTTGATCAATGTTCCTGAAACCACCCCTATAATACCCACCAATTGGATTAACAGACCATAAGATGCAACCTCCTCACTGCTCAGGTATAAACCTGCTAAAAACATACTGAGGTTATTTATGGCATATGCAGAGATAAACACCAATCCCAATCTACTTGAATTGTGCCAAATCTTTAGAAACAACTCCTTTCTTTCTTCAGGCTTTGGTTTTATCCCTTTCAGCTTTTCCTTGAAATCACGGTCATAAAAGAACCGGTAAGAAATGAATCTATATACAAAGGTGGAACATAGACTGGAAATCGCCACACCAAAAAGTCCATAGCCCACGTACAAAAAGGAGATGGCTAGAGAAATATAGACAACTTTGGAGATGATCCCGGCAATCTTGGCTTTGCGGATCAATCCCCGTCCTATCAACAAAGAATCAAAATAAGTAAAATAGAAACTCAGAAAGATGGAAATAATGGTAAATATCCAAATCCAGATCACATGGTTCACACTTGTAAAACCGTTGGTGACACTGTAGATATACCAGGTCCCAAACGTACAAAGAACTATCCCAGAAAAAATAGCAATCCGTAGATACACGAATTTTGCCGTATTGATCATATTGGCGAGTAGACTATAATTAATCTCTCCTAATCCATTTACATCTTGGATACCCTTTTTTTGAATTTCTTGGGCCCCACTAAATACATAGGTAATATTCCTTCCGAACTGCGGTGCAAAACCAAAATCGAACAAAGCAACCATGGACCCCAAGGATCCAATCAAGTAGTTTAATGCAATTTCCTCTGTTGAAAGTAATCTTAAAATAATAGGAAGGATGAAAATACCTGAAGCTATTCCAAAAAATTGCGCTAAATAACTCCAAATAACATCCTTTTTGGTCAATTTAACGCCCATAAAGTTGTTTAAGTCTCTTTATTCTTGCGGCTACCTTTAATTAAGTCAATTAAAATAGCCAATTCCTTAGTCTTTAATAGATAAGCAACGCCAAAATAAGTACACAAATATATGGAAACAGATATTATCAAACGAATTAAATCGTGATAATTTATAAGTAAATATTGATCAATTAGGAAAACGAGCGCGCCTACAATTAACGCCCTAATAATACTCGGCAACAAATCAGCAAATTGCCTCCAAATAGGGTAATTTATAAACTTAGATGTGTAATGGGTATTTATGAAAACCGTAATGACTGAAATAATAACACTACCCCAGACCAAACCAATTATACCAAATGGCAAACAGCATAAAATGACCGAAACAATAACTATCTTTTTGAAAACCTCAATTTTCAAATAAAGATCGGACCTACCTTTTGCCTGCAAGATATTCAGGTTATAGACATGGATCGGATAAAAAATCCCTCCTATTGATAAGATTTGAAAATATTGGACTGAAGGCAACCATTTATCCGTCAATAAAAAACGGATCAATGGCTCTGCAACTACTACCATTAATACTGACATTGGAGCTATCAGAAAGATTACAACCAAAATAATGCTTTGATAATACTTTTTCAAAGCGACATCATCATTGGCTAGCTTGGCAAATAGTGGAAAAGTAACCCTATTTAATGCTCCAGCTATATTTGTAATTGGCAATTGTTTTATCGAATCTGCCCTATTATAATAACCCAATTGCGTTGGGGAAAACTTCTTACCAATGATAATGTTGTACAAATTATTGAAAATCGTATCCAATAAAGAAGAAGCGGTCATTTTAACACCAAAGGAAAAATGGTATTTGAATTTTTCTTTGTCAAAGACAAAAGAAGGCCTCCAATTACTATACAACCAATATTGTAAAGTATAAACAAAATTTTGAACTAGGGAAGAATAAATCAGTGACCAAACACCGAACCCATGGGTTGCAAAGAAGATCCCAGATGCACCACCCGCCAGCATGGATGGTAACTGAATCTTGAATGCCTTTTTGAAATCCATCTCTTTAATGACCTTCGTTGCTTGAACTGCCGCAAATGAATCAATGATTAAGATTATGGCATAAGTCCTTATTAACCCTGTAAGAACCGGGATTTCATAAAAAGCGGCAACAAGTGGAGCGGTAAAAAAGATGATGCAGTACAGGATAACACTGACACCAAAATTGAACCAGAACACAGTGGACATATCCCTTTGGTCGACATCTTGACTTCGTATAAGGCTATTTGTCAATCCCCCGTTTACCAAAACAGCGGATACACTCATAATTACCCCATACAAAGCAATTGTTCCAAAATCAGATGGCAATAAAACTCTTGCTAAAACCAGGTTTATGACAAAACCGATCAGTTGCGAACCAAACTGTTCAGCAAAAACCCAAAATACTCCTTTAGCAGCTTGCTCTTTAAGCCCCATGCTTTATAGTTTCAAAATTTTTAATATAAAATTATGATTTTATATTATTTCCCGAATTCTGCATTCAACATTCTCCTTAAGCCTTCCTCCATAGAATATGGGGGAACAAAACCTGAAGACATCGCTTTTGTAGAATCATATTTAGTAACTGCACAGAATTTCTTCACGCGAACAGAACTGATCGTCAGTTTTTTCCGGCTTAAAAATGCCAACACATCAAAGCCGTAACCTCCTAGCATCCCGATCCAGTAAGGAATATGGGTAGTCGGAATCTTTTTACCCAAAATCTCACCAGTATGATAAACCAAATCATTGGTAGTAAAATCGGGCTTGTCTACATAGTTATATACATGATAACCCTCTCGCTTATGTTGAATTAAGAATTCTAGAAATGCAACGACATTCCCAACATAGGACATAGACTTTTGATTTTTTCCATCACCGATCATCATGAATTTACCTGATGCAATTTGATTCAACAGGTTAAAAACATTCCCTCTGTTACCTTCTCCAAATATCACTGTAGGGCGAACGATATTGATGTTCCAGTCAGCATGGGTCTTATACCATTCTTGAAGAACCTGCTCAGCCTCCCATTTACTCTTACCGTAATGGTTAAATGCATCCGCTGGAAAAGATTCATCCGGATTATCCTTATCCAAGCCATAAACCGCTACAGAACTGGTAAAGATCAGCCTGCTAACACCATTAGCTTCCATGGCTTCTAGGGTATGCCTCATCCCTTCCACATTCACATCATAATAAAGTGACGTCGGAGAAACATCATCCCTATGCTCTGCTGCTAACAAAATCACCACATCTAGCCCCTTCAAAAGCTCTTTTAATCGAACTTTATCAAGAACATTCGCAATTTTTGTCAACTGTGGATAACTAGAACTTTGTTGTTTATCAATATTGATAAGGTTTAGTGTGGGAGTATCAATGAGGTTTCCAATTAGCTTTGTGCCAACAAAACCTGAACCACCGATAATAGCTATATTCATCTATAATCTAAATGTTATATTTTATTTATTAATGTGACTGAAACTGCATCTGGAGCTTCCCCAGCTTTAACCTCTTTAACCTGAGCCTCAGTAAACTGAGCAGTTTCTACTTTTATCGTTCCTTGTTCCATTTCCTGATTAACAAGTTTAGCGTTTCTTTTGTTCACAAAATAATTGAAGGTCAATGTAAACAAGAACCACAAAACAAGATCCAAAAGAACAACTACATTATTGCTAATGAATTGAACGGTGATAATATTAAAAGCACAGAAAAACAAAGAGAGACCAATGATACTCATCATGGCACTCTTATGTGATAGGCCTGATCGAAGTAATTTATGGTGCAAATGGCTACGATCTGCCTTGAATAAAGGCAAGCCCTTGTACCATCTGATAAATATTACCCTTGCTACATCAAAAACAGGAACGATCAATGTCGAGAAAGCTACAACAATAGCTCCTTCAGAAAAAGGCTTGATACTCTTATTGTTCATAGCAAAGCTAATGGCTAGAAATGCCATGGTATATCCTAAGGTCATACTGCCAGTATCACCCATAAATATCCTTCTCCTCCTTTTGGATGCACCAAAAACATTGTAATAGAAGAATGATATTAAAATACCTGTTGTAATAAATGCTAACAAGGCATGGATCCAGGCATGATAGAATGCAAATAAGGTCCCTAATACCAAACAGCCAACGCCAACCAGGCCAGAACATAATCCATCCAAACCATCAATCAGATTGATCGCATTGATGATAAGTACAGCAGCAAAAATTGTGAGCGGAATGCCAGCCCATGCTGGCAGATAAGTTAGGAACATCAATCCATAAAGATCATTGATCCATAATCCAGCTAGAGGAAAGAATGTAGCTACCAAAATCTGTGCAACAAACTTCCATTTATAGCTTACTCCAATTAAATCATCTGCTATCCCAATGATATAAAGAATTACCAGACCACAAATTAACATGATGAACATCGGAAATACTTCCCATGTCACAATGCCTAAATTGACAAAATTAGTCTTATAAACTAATACAACGGTAATGGCTAATAAACAACATTGAATGGGAACAAATGCAACTCCACCTAATCTAGGGATAATACTCTGGTGGACTTTTCTAGCATCGATGGGATCAAATAACCTCTTCCTATATGTTATAAGCATAATATATGGGATGATAATCTTCCCAAGAAATATGGCTAATAAGAAAGGAACAAGTAGAATGATAAACTCCATCGACTTAATTTTTTAGACTTTAGTTGAAAGCTGATTTAGTAACACTATATCTAACCAACGATTTAATTTTGCTTTATAAAATGAGCATTTGTTTGGAACAAATTTATAACATATTTAAAGGGCAAACGACTGATTAAGCCTATCCACACCTTATATTTCTCAATTTGTAGCCCAAACCTTACACCCTCATTTATGTGCTTAAACATCTAATTTCTAAGACTTATCAAATTTACTTAGCCCTAATTAATACCATTAAGCCAATTATTAAACCCA
This sequence comes from Sphingobacterium sp. NPDC055431, assembly GCF_053644255.1. Classification (NCBI taxonomy): domain Bacteria; kingdom Pseudomonadati; phylum Bacteroidota; class Sphingobacteriia; order Sphingobacteriales; family Sphingobacteriaceae; genus Sphingobacterium; species Sphingobacterium sp. NPDC055431. The sequence goes on along the minus strand of NZ_JBSHLH010000034.1, from coordinate 112 downwards.
TAATTTAGAGGTATGGAACAATATCTAGATTATTGCAAAGGAATTAATACCATAACCCCAGCAAAAGGAACTGAAATCAATAATTATATTATAAAAATAGAAAATTTAAAAT
>NZ_JBSHLH010000033.1:0-19669 GCF_053644255.1 Sphingobacterium sp. NPDC055431 | reverse complement strand
GATGGTATTGCCGTAACAGGTGGGAGAGTAGGTCGGTGCCTAATTTTATACGGGAGCCCGCTGTCAACAGACAGCGGGCTTTCTGTTTTTAGGGGTATTCTATATGTATATATCCGTGCAGCAGGGAAGGGCATGCCGGCGGGTATGCCATACGCCAATACGGTACCGGGGCCGTTCAGGGCGGGATATTGTCCATCACGCTCAAGGTCAGCTTAGGGCGCATTGTGTTGCGCAAATACGGTATTAGGGCCATCCTCGTGGGATATTGTAATCATGGTCCTGGAATATCCTCCCATCCCATAAATCCTGGTCCGTTCCCAGTTCTTGGTCCATCCTCTCATCCTTTGCATCCTGGTTCAAATCCAACCCATCCTGATGCAAACCTATCCTTCCTTCCAAAAACCTTCTATCTTTCCGCTACTTTTATATTATTCTATTAGGAAAATGAATCACAGGAACTTTTACTGAATGCTTTTTAGAATTTAATAAATCCTAGGGTTAATATTAGTTATATAATTTTAATTTTCAAGGGTTGTCCAATATTTAACATTTTTCAATAAATGTATGGTTTTGGCCATACACCTCCTTGCTTTTACCGGAAATGGATAATAAATCTACGTTTTTGATAGATTATAGCAAGTTTGTGACGTAATTTAATTTTGGTTATAAACCTATTTTGTCCATTCGTTTACTTATCTATTCAACTTCCAAAATATCTTTATCTCGACTATTTTATGGATTATTTTTTTTTATATCTTGGATTCAATAATTAGCCGATAAGCCAAAATTTCACTTTGCCGACATTTCAATTTAATTAATCAGATAGGTGTGGAGACCTATTATATAATATTAAGCTTATTGAATTAACCTATTTTATGATGTTTATGGAAAACAAATCATTGCCACCTTAGCTGCTTTTAGTTGCATAATAATTAAAACAATAATTTACTAATAACAATTTATATAAAAACTTAAATTATGAGATGGAATAAACCTAATGACGTTCCAAACATAAATTACCTAAAGCCTATGAAATTTTTAAAACTTGTACTTTGTTCGAGTTCAATATTGTTCATGGCGCAAGCTGAGGCCACACCTCACTATCTTTGGAAAACAGATAAAATAGAATCGAATCTGGATTATTCTTTTGAATTGCCGCAACAGGTTACCGTCAGGGGACAGTTAGTGGATGAGCAAGGTGCTCCAGTTTCAAATGCTTCTATTTTGGTTAAAGGCACTAATGAAGGTGCAAAGTCTGATGAGGAAGGTAAATTCTCTTTTCAAACGGGGAAAGCAAAAGGGATCTTGGTCATCAGTCATATGAGTTATGAAACGAAGGAAGTGCCAATCAACACAGCTTCACAGATGAAGATTGTATTGATAGAAAATTCATCCACCAATATTGAAGAGGTTGTGGTTACCTCATTTGGTATTAAACGTGATCGTAAGACTTTGGGATATGGGGTAGCAGAAGTTAAAGCTGATGAGCTTTCCAAAGCTCCTACTCCAGATGTGACCAATGCACTTGCTGGTAGATTATCAGGTGTACAAGTTAGCGGTGCAGGTGGTGGATTTGGAGGTTCTAATATTACGATTAGAGGTTTCTCTACTTTCACAGGAAGTAACCAACCCTTATATGTGGTAGATGGTATTCCTTTGGATAATTCTGGTGGTGGTAACTCAGGTAACTCCGGTGTTATCAATTCTAGTCGTATTTCGGATATCAACCCTCAGGATATCGAATCCATGAGCGTTCTGAAGGGTGCTGCCGCTACCGTTCTTTATGGTTCGAGAGCTGCTTCCGGAGTAATTTTGATTACTACCAAGAAGGCTAAGAAAGGAGTTAAGAATCAAATTTCTGTTGGTACCAACACAGGTGTTGGGATTGTTTCCAGAATGCCAGCCTTTCAAAATGAATATGCGCAAGGTAGTAACGGAATTTATAATAACTCTGTAACGGGTTCTTGGGGACCAAAAATAGCTGGACAAGAGGTAACCAACTGGTTTGGTGAGAAAGAAAATCTACAGGCCTATCCTGATAATATCAGTGATATCTTACAAAATTCTGTAAGTTCTGTAAACGATTTAAGCTTTACGGGTTCTGGCGAAAAATATGATTATCGCGTATCCTACGGTTATACCGTTGAAACTGGTCTAATACCTAGTAATAAGCTAACCAGAAATAACATTTCTGTCAATGCTTCAACGGATCTTACCGAGAAATTTAAAGTAGGTACTTCATTTTCTTATGTAAATAACGTTTCCGATCGAACTCAGGCTGGTAACCAAGGTGCCAATCCGCTTTGGAGAGGTATCTATACACCAAGAAGTTATGATTTGACCAATTTACCATTTAAAAATGCGGAAGGAAACCAATTATGGTTTGCGCCAGAGGATCATCCATACTGGTCGATCGAAAATGTTAGAAATAACAATGAGGTTAATCGTTTCTATGGTAACATCAACCTGAAATATGATTTTCTTGAATGGTTAACAGCCGATTTAAAAGTGGGTGCCGATGTTTTCAGTATGGTATCCAAAGGCTTTGATAATAAAGGTATCCGCAGTAATGGTAATACGAGCTCAGCTGGAGCCGGTGGTGTTCAAGACCGTAATGTGTCAATGAAAAATATCAACTCCTATTTTACCTTAACGGCAAATAAGAAGGTTTTTGATAACTGGAATTTGATCGCTACGGTGGGTAATGAAATGATTGCAAACAATAGAAATACTTTACAGTCTACTGGTTTAGGTATTGTATTGCCAGATTTTGATAACCAAAGTAATTTCTTGACCTATAATACTTCAGGAAACATCAATCAGAACAGACAAGTAGGGGTATTTGCGGATGTGGTGATGGATTATAAATCCTATTTATCCTTGAACGTAAAGGCAAGGAATGACTTTTCATCTACCCTATCAAAAGGAAACCGTTCCATCTTTTATCCAGCAGCAGCAGTGAGTTTAGTGTTGACAGAGGCATTCCCAAGTTTGAAATCGAATGTTCTGACCATGGCTAAAGTACGTGCAAACGTAGGTGAAGTAGGTAAAGGAACAGAACCGTATGCTACCAATACCTATTTTGGTAGAGCAAGTGCTTCTGATGGTTTCGTTTCAACCTTGGTAAGCTTTCCATTTAATGGCTTAGCTGGTTATACCTTGAATAATAGTGCTGGGAATAAAGAATTAAGACCAGAATTTACGAGAGAGTATGAATTGGGATTAGATTTATCATTTTACAACGGTAGGGTTAGTTTTGAGGGGTCAGTATACGAAAGAGATACCCGTAACTTAATCTTTGCCGTACCTGCTCCGTCTTCATCGGGTTATACCTCGATGGTAACCAATGCTGGTAGTTTATCGACCAAAGGTGTAGAATTGATGTTGAACTTAGTGCCTGTGCAAAAGGAGAACTTCACTTGGAGATCAGGTCTAAACTTTACAAAATTCAAATCCATTGTTGAGGAATTGGCACCGGGAGTAAGCAATATCTCCATTGGTGGATTTACCTCTCCAAATATTAGATTGGTAGCAGGACAGGAATATGGACAGATCTGGTCAAATGGCTATCAAAGGGATGACCAAGGTAGAATGATCATCAATGCCAATGGATTGCCTAAGCCAACAACCAATGTTCAAAAGGTAGGAAATCCTAACCCTAAATTCAATTTGGGATGGACCAATGACTTTAACTATAAAGACTTGACCTTATCTTTCTTGGTTGACTTTAAATATAAAGGCGATGTGATGTCAAGAACCATTGGAGATTTAAGAATCCAAGGTGTGGCAGAAGAAACAGCGGAATATGAACGTATTGATGCTTCCGGTAATGTGAATAAGCCATATCTATTCGAAGGTGTTTATGAAGATGGTTCAGCAAATACCACTCACGTTTCGGCTCAACAATACTATAGCTTACAAGGTAAATATGTAGCCTGGGAAGGGTATGTATTGGATGCAACCTTTGTAAAATTAAGAGAGGCTAATCTTTCCTATAAGTTGCCAACAAAATGGTTGGAAGGACAGAACTTTATTAAAGGAGTAAATATTTCGGTTTATGGTCGGAACTTGTTTACCTATGCTCCAAATTTCCCACACCTAGATCCAGAACAAAACTTGTTAGGTATCAGTAATGCGAGGGGATTGGAGTTTGGATTCAGTCCTACACCTAGAACGATTGGTGGAAGTGTAAGGTTTAGCTTGTAAAATTGAAACAACATGAAAAAGATATTTAGTTTATTAACAGTCGCAACATTATTAGGAGTAAGCTCATGTAGTTCATTTTTAGATGTAAATGACGATCCTAATAACGTAACAAAAGTTGGGATTAATCAACTACTGCCTTCAGTTACCGTAAATGTCGGTTTCTTTGGAGCTAGTGATGTAATGCGCGTTGGAAATTTATTTGTTCAACAGTTTAGTGGTCAAGGACCAGTTCAAGGCCACGTGGCCTTTAAGGAGTCAGAAAGATATAATATTAACGATTCAGATATGAATGGAGAATGGGTAACCATTTTCGGAACTACATTAAGTGATATATCTGTCTTGATCAAACAGGCTACCGAAGAGGGGAGTCCACATTATGCGGGCGTAGCAAAACTTTTGAAAGCTTATGTATATCAAGTAACAGTAGATGCCTGGGGAGATGTTCCTTATTTTAATGCTTCAATGTTTGAAGAGAACTTAAAACCAGAGGTAGACGATGATGAATTGATCTATAAAGATTTGATCCGTTTAATCGATGAAGGAATTGCAGATATCAATGCCGGGACATCTGTTCTTTCTCCAAATTCGTTTACTTCCATTTATGCTTCAAACAGCTGGGCAGCATCCAAGGAAAAATGGGAGAAATTTGGAAACACCTTAAAATTGAGAATTTACCTGCATTATTCAGCAAAAGATCCTAACTTCTCCAAAACCAAGATGAATGAGCTGATCAATTCAGGCGCAAAATTCTTTGCTAGCAATGAGGATGGATTCATTATGAACTTCTTAAATTCTCCCCAACGTCAGAATCCGATTTACAGTATCGAATCGGGTCAGTTCCGGAATCAGTTCTTGCCTAATCGCTATATCGTTGATCTGATGAACAGCAATCAAGATCCGCGTAGAGAGAGGTACTTTACTCCATTCCCATATTTTTCGAATCCAAAAACCTATAAAGGTTCCAGTGTAATGGATGCGAATATTTCCAGTGAGTATTCCAGATTACATGAGTATTTATATGGAAATGTGACCTCCTTCAATTCTAGCATGGTAGATTCCAAAGGTGCATTGCAAACAGGAGCTATTGCATACGGTGGAGAAGCCCCAGCTCGATTGTTGACCTTTGCGGAGTATAATTTTATCCGTGCCGAGGCAGCATTGATGAACGGAGCAGCAGCACAGGCGCAAACCTTCTATGCCGCAGGGATCAAAGCTTCATTTGACGACAGTAAATTACCAGCGGCAAGTTTGGCTACCTATATGGCTAGCAAGGGAACTTTGGCAGGAACCAATCAGCAAAAACTGGAGCAGATCATTACCGAAAAGTACATTGCCAATTTTGGAGTAGTAGGTGAGCCATGGGCCGATTATAGAAGAACTGGATACCCTGCATTGACACCTTTGAAAAAACCAACTGCAATTTATGATGAAGTTCCGAGGTCATTATTGTACGCGCAATCTGAAGCAAACAATAACCCAAATATCAAGCAGAAAGCAAGTATGCTGGAAAGAGTATTTTGGGATACAAGACAATAATTTATAAATTTCAATTGTAATCAATTATCAACAATATAAACACAATGAAAAGATACATTTTAATATTATCAGCACTAATTATGGCGATTGCTGTACAGGCTCAACGAATGCCATTAGCAGATAGCACAATTGTTACAAAACACAGTGTTACTGCAAATGGACAGAAATTTGGCTATACAGCAAAGACCGGAACACAACCCGTTTGGGATCAAAAAGGCAATGTTTTAGCGACTGTACACTTCACCTATTACACCCGTGATGATATCAGTAACCGTGCAAAGAGACCTTTGGTAATTTCCTTCAACGGTGGTCCTGGTTCAGGTTCAGTTTGGATGCACTTAGCATACACAGGTCCTAGGATTTTAAACATAGATGATGAAGGCTATCCATTACAGCCATATGGTGTTAAGGAAAACCCATATTCAATCTTGGATGTGGCCGATATCGTGTACATTGATCCGATCAATACCGGTTATTCCCGTATTTTAGATGAAAAAGCTGATCGTTCTCTTTTCTTTGGTACCAATGCCGATATCAAATATCTTGCGGAATGGATCAATACCTTTGTGACTAGAAATAACCGTTGGGCATCTCCAAAATATTTAATTGGTGAAAGTTATGGTACCACCCGTGTTTCTGGATTAGCTTTGGAATTACAAAATTCGCAATGGATGTACCTAAATGGGGTAATTTTGGTATCCCCAACTGAATTAGGTATTAAGAGAGAAGGTGCTGTTGAAAAAGCTAACTTTCTACCTTATTATTCTGCTACAGCTTGGTATCATAAAAAACTAGGTCCTGAGTTGCAAAACAGAGATTTAGAAGAGTTTCTTCCAGAGGTAGAGAAGTTCACTATTGAAAAGCTTTTACCAGCGATAGCGAAAGGATCAAGTATTAGTGCAGCAGAAAAATCCGAAATTATCAAGCAGTATTCCAAATATTCTGGATTGTCTGAAACTGTAATTACACAGAATAATTTGGATATCCCAACTGCATTATACTGGAAAGAGTTATTACGTGATCAAGGTAAAACTGTAGGTCGCTTGGATTCCAGATATATTGGAATTGACTTCCGTGATGGTGGGGAACGCCCAGATTATAATTCGGAAATTACATCATGGTTACATTCATTTACTCCGGCCATTAATTATTATTATACCAATGAACTAAACTATAAAGCAGACGTAAAATATAATATGTTCGGACCTGTTCATCCTTGGGACAGAAACAATGATAATACAGGTTATAACCTAAGACAAGCGATGGCAGCTAACCCTTACTTGCATTTAATGGTGCAGTCAGGTTACTATGATGCTGCCTGTGATTATTTCAATGCTAAATATAATATGTGGCAAATGGATCCTTCCGGTAAATTAAAATCAAGAATGAACTGGATTGGATACAGAAGTGGTCACATGATGTACTTACGTAAAGAAGATCTAATCAAAGCGAACGAAGATATTCGTCAATTCATTAAAAAATCTTTACCAGCAGCTGATCAACCAGCTAAATACTAGTGTTTTTTTTAAACGGAGCCAGCCTTTCCCTTCGGGCTGGCTTCTATTTATTTCACTCATACTATGCTATTAAAACGGTTAATTCTTATTCTATTTGTCAGTGTAAATTCTGTACATGCCCAAGACTACATCAATGACACGAAAGCGGTCAGGACCTTCCTTGACCAAGAGAAAGCAAGGTGCATTAAGGAACTCCATTCAAGTTCTAAAACTAAATATGCTACCTTAAATCAGCTCTTGGATCTCGGAGAATGGAACTTGGTGAATCAAGAGTTAATAGTTGGAAAAAATATCAATGCGCAAGAAGCAGCTGTTTTAAAATTTAAATACCATTGGCTTAACAATGATTTCAAGTCTGCAGAAAAGGATCTTTTAAAATTAAGTAAAAAGGATCAGGCGGACCTGAAAGTACAACGTGCCTTTGCCATTCTAAAAATTGAAGCTTGGGAACTGGAAACTGCTGAGCATATGAGTAAAGCGCTATTGCAAAAGCATCCTAATGACATCGAAACAAACCTGGTTTTGGGTAGAGCTTTGATGCTGCAGAAAAAGTACCCTGAAGCTTTAGCGTTAGCCAATAGCCTTATTGAAAAAATGCCTAACCTTGCGGCTGGGTATTTTTTGAAAGCTGATGTTTTCTTCTGGGATCAAAAACCAAAGGATGCGGAAGAGGTTTTGGTAAAAGGGCTCAAGTTAAACCCGCTGAACGCTGATGCCAGATTTTATTATGGATATGCTATTTGGAGGAGAATTGATGCCACTCAATTAGGAGATATGGTTGCCCAATGGGAAATTGCATTAGCGCTCAATCCATTGCATTTTCAGTCGCATTGGCATCTGGGAAATGGTCATACCAATTTGACCTATGCCGATTATGTAGATGAAAATGAAAAAACAATCAGACAAGAGCTGGAAACTGCCGATGAATTGTTTACTGCTAATAAAATTGAGGCGGCACTTGAAAAGGTGGATCAAATAGTAAAAGCGCATCCAAATTCTGTATTACCGGAGATGCATAAAGCATCCCTGCTGTATGGTGATTTTGATGCTACTGATCGAGAACAGAGGTTAGATAAAGCGGAGCAGATTTTCTTAAATATCTTAAAAGAAAAGCATCATTATGGACCGGCGCACAATGGTTTGGCAGCAGTAATCAAATCAAAGAGAATTCCTTACCTAAATACTTATCCAAGTATAAGTGCGGCAATAAAGAATCCTAAGATTAGCAACATGGACGATTTCCTGGAAGTATTTCCTGATCTCGCCTATTACCCTGGTCATGTTGCGAAAGGTATGGCTTGGAATCAATTATATACCTCTACGGTATATTTTCCTTTTCTGGTAAAACAGCATCGTGTATTTGTTGTACCGCCCTTGCACATCGACTTGGCCTTAGCTATGAAAGCCCCTTATTTCAGGTTTAATTCAACGTTTGACAACCGTCAGTGGATGGATATCCGTGGGGTAGGTTCTGGAGCAGCGGCCATTGAATACGTGGAACGTGGTGCCTTTCAGGAAAGAAACGTAATCCTACATGAATATGTACATCTTTTCCATGGACAGGTATTGACGGATAAACAGAACAGAAAGATCCGTGAGCTTTATTATAATGCCATGGAAAATGGCCTTACCCTTGATTATTATTCGCAGAACAATGAATCTGAATATTTAGCTCAGACCTATCCAGCCTATTTTGAAAAGGTTAAAGTTCATCCCTTGGATTTTAAATCGATGAATACCTTGAACGACCTGAAAACCAAGGATCCCAAGATGTATGCTTTTTTGGATGATATGATCAGCAAGGAAAAAGCATATTTGGCAGGTGATAAACAGGCCATGGCATCAAATTGGTCAGAAGTTTATGTGAATCTGGCAAGAAATTCTGCGAAGAATGACTTGAAGGAGGCTTATGCTTACTTGGATACGGCTCTACAATATGATCAGCAATATTTACCCGCTTTTGTTGATTATGCAGATTATTTGTTGTCGGAAGGTAAATATGATGAAGCTTCAAATCGATTGAAAGCGGCAAAGGCGATCGATGCCAATTATGCTCCTATATATTCGATTGAGGGGAACATCCTTATGGCCACTCAAACTAATAACTTAGCTGCCCAGGCAGCCTTGCTCAAAAAGGCCTATGATATCGAGGTTGATTATATGGAGAAAGCTAAAAACTCCGGAATCTTGAGGAATTTCTATTTCCAACGCGGAATGTTGAAGCAAGCCATGGACGTAGCGGATGAATATGTGAAAAATGGTTCGGAAATATCCACTTATTTAAGAGATAGAAAAGATGATTCCAAGACTTTCAAAGCCTGGCAGAAATCATTGCTGGGATATGAGGAGGAGATTGCTGTTCTATCACATTTGGCGGCCCAGAAACCACAGAATTATTTGATCCGTACGCAACATATTGAGGCTTTGACTGCGAATGGAAAATATGATGAAGCCTTGAAAAACCTACAACAGATCTATCGTACCTTGCAAGCTTCTCAAGTAAACAGACCAGAGTTTGAATTGCTTTTTGCTGAAGTTTATGCCAAACAGGGAAAAACTAAGGAATTGAATGAGTTCTTGGACAAATTGATGGTGAGAGGTGGTGACCCGATCAGATTGGAGCCTCTATATAACCAAAGGTTAGTAAGGTTATTGGCTGATAATAATAGATTGGAGGAAGCTAAGGTATTTCATCAGAAATTAAAAGCGAATACCACTTTGTTTTATAAATCATCCGATTTAGTTAGCCGGGCCTTGATCAATTTAAAAGAAAACAAATCGGACGAAGCATTAAGTCTTCTGGACGAAGCACTTGGGATATATCCTTACGAGGTTGACGGCATCAAATTGTTGAAGGAGTTAGGGAAATCTAATGCCAAAGCGGATAATATTTTAACTAATCGTTTAAAAGGAATGGAAATTCCAGCAATTTTATAGCATCTTTACAAATTAAAATTATTACATGAATACATACGAATTAATTTCCATTGGCCTTTATATGCTATTAATGGTTCTGATAGGGCTTTATTCCTGGAAGAAATCAACGAGTAACTCAGAAGAGTTTTTAATTGGAGGTCGTAAAATGGGCGCTGCAGTAACAGCATTGTCTGCTGGTGCTGCGGATATGAGTGGTTGGTTATTGATGGGATTGCCCGGCGCCATGTATGCCGCTGGATTATCCAGTTCTTGGATAGCCATTGGATTGACAACGGGAGCATTTCTAAATTATGTTTTAGTAGCGCCAAGGTTGAGGGTTTACACGGAGGTTGCCAAGAATTCCATTACCATCCCTGTCTTCTTTGAAAACAGGTTTCATGATAAGACCCAATTGCTAAAAATCGCATCTTCTGTATTTATTCTAGTGTTCTTTACACTTTATACCTCTGCAGGTATGGTTTCAGGAGGACGTTTATTTGAATCGGCCTTTAATATGGATTATTATACTGGTTTGTATGTAACGACCTTTGTCGTGGTTCTATATACCTTCTTGGGCGGTTTCTTAGCTGTGAGCTTAACAGACTTCGTGCAAGGTACCATTATGGTTACGGCTCTTGTGATATTGCCTATCGTGATGGTTACCCAGATCGGTGGATTGGGTGAAACCTTTAATATTATCGATACTAAAAATTCAGATTACCTTGATTTGTTTAAAGGGACAACCACTATTTCCATAGTTTCCTTACTTGCTTGGGGCTTAGGCTATTTTGGTCAACCGCATATCTTGGTTCGTTTTATGGCTATTGATAACGTTAAGGACATTCCAAAAGCAAGAAATATCGGGATTACCTGGATGATCTTTACCGTGGGAGGAGCTATGTTGGTAGGTCTATTTGGTATTGCCTATTTAGCCAAATTTGATACGGCTACCATGACTAAATTTGATGGTTCAAAAGAGATGGCTGAAACCATCTTTATCTATACCTCCAGAGTGTTGTTCCATCCATTGATCGGTGGATTCTTGCTGTCTGCTATCTTGGCTGCAGTTATGAGTACCATTTCTTCTCAATTATTGGTGACTTCAAGTTCCATGACGGAAGATATCTATAGGACCTTTTTCAATAAGCAAGCATCCGCAAAGACCATGTTGCAAGTCAGCAGGCTGTCTGTTTTGATCGTTGCAGTAATTGCTCTTTTATTATCCCTAAATCCGAAAGATAGTATTTTGAATTTGGTTGGAAATGCATGGGCTGGATTCGGAGCAGCTTTTGGACCGATAGTATTATTATCCCTGTTGTGGAAAAGGACCACAGCTATGGCAGGATTGCTTGGAATGTTAGTTGGAGGTGCCGTAGTTTTATTGTGGGTATATGTTCCGCACAACTATAAGGAGGTTTATGAAATGATCCCTGGCTTTATTTTGAGCTTTTTGACCATTGTCATTGTTTCCTTATTATCAAAACCTGTGAGTCAGGAAATTCAGGATGAGTTCGATGAAGTAAAACGCATCGTCAAATCATAGATAAACAACAGATTGATTATTAAGCGCTGATCGAATTCGATCAGCGCTTTGCTTTTTTAGGGTAATCTCGTTGGATTAAAGAACAGGGGTCACTTTATATCCTTTGTCCTTCAATAATTGAATGACACCATTTTTGCCTAATAAATGACCTGCACCAACTGCAAAGAAAGTTGAGTTGTTGTTCATCATTTCAGGCATTTTGTTTATCCATTCTTGGTTTCTTTTGGTCAACATCATTTCCTCTTTTTCAGGGCTCATTGAAGATGTCTTAAATAACAACTCTTCCACTTGCCCAACTTCATTATTGAAGTATTTTGAAACCAATTGTTTAGTTTGTTCCTTCATTTTATCTAAATCCCTCAAATAGGTATAAAGGTCTTCCGCCTTGAAGAATTCGTTCATGAGATTGATCTGAAATTCTGCTGTTTCCAATTCGTCAACTGGTTTGCCAGCAGCTCCTTCCAATTTCAACAATTCCAATTCCATGGATTTTATATCCCTAGGATCTTGACAATCGAACGCCTGCATGGATAAAAGTGAAATAAGGACCGCTGGGCCTACCTGATCCAACATCGCTGGAGATAGGTTCTTGGCGGTTAGTACGCTATCGATCAGTTGTTTCTTTTCTGGAGCCAAGCCGTCAAAGAAACCTGGTACTGGTCCGATATGGGCCTGTAATGATTTTACAGTTTCTGGATTGCTAGCATTTAGTTCTAGGGCAATACGGTCAGTTGTTTTTACGGCTTCTTTTATTTTGTCTTCCATTTTGAAATCAGGACCACATGCCATGTGAATGGTTCCAAGGACATACGAATCCTTTTTTAACCCGTTTCCGGAAATTTTCCAAAGGAATGTCTCTTTGTTCTGGGCAAATAAGGCAATAGTCATCATAAATGCCATTGCAGTAAGAATGAGTTTTTTCATATTGTTTTAGTGTAAATTCAAATAGTAAGTATATGACCAAGATTATTTGTTACAATAAATGTGCAAATAATTGTGAATGGTATTTCAAAGACATAAAAAAGGGACGAATTTAAATCGTCCCTTTCTATTGTTTTCCAGTTTACAACTTGAAATCTCCAAGAGTTTCAAATTTGATTTTACTTGGATGGTTTTTGTCAAAGTATAACTTATGGGTGTTCTTGATATAATCTTCAGCCTTAGCCTTGTAGATATCCATAAATTGGTTGGGATTTCTGTCCGCTAATGGGAACCAGGTATGTTGGATCTGCACCATGATTTTGTGGCCTGGTTTGAAAGTGTGGGCTACATCTGGAAGCACAACACGCACAGGCGTGATTTCATTAGGTTTGAATGCCTCTGGATTACTGAAGCTATTACGGAACTTGCCGCGTAAAATTTCTCCTCTTACCAACATTTGGTAATTAGGCATTACGACCTTTTCGTTCACTGCAGATGTTGCAGAAGTAGTGTCTGGATATACATCGATGATCTTAACGATAAAGTCTGCATCGGTACCCGTCATGGATACATTGAGGTCTGCAACAACCGGACCTGCCATGGTGATAGCTGATGTTAATGTTTCAGTCTCAAATACAATTACATCTGGGCGATTTGCCACGAAACGTTGATCTGCGATCATATATTCCCTGGTTCTGTTTTCAATCAGCCCTTCTTGAAAAGGAACAGGTTTGTTTGGATCACTCACATATTCCACGAAGGATTCGGCTTGATCGTCTGCTGCCTTTGAAATCTTTCCGTTTGCATTCAGGAAAAGTTCACTTGTTTGAGCATCCTTTGGTGGCCATTGGTCAAAATTCTTCCATTCATTGGCTCCTGTGAAAAAGATATTGGCTTCAGCAGGATTGAAGGAACCTTCACCTTTTAGATAGTATTCGAAGAAAGGTGCTTCAAATTTCTTTTGGTAGTCCAAGCTTGTTTTTTGTCCAAAGCGGATGTCTCCAAAATGATCACCTTCTCCACGAACCCATCCGCCATGGAACCAAGGTCCCATGACCAAAATGGAATTGTTCTTTTTGTTGCGTTTTTCGATTTGCTTATAGGTTTCAAAGGCGCCATAGGTATCCTCTGCATCGTAAAGTCCGCCAACCACCATTACAGCAGGTTTAACGTCGTTTAGGTGATTGGTGATAGTTCTTGCTACCCAGAATGTGTCTAGGGTGCTGTGCTTAGCCAAATTGTCCCAGAACTTAACGGTATGGCTTAAATATTCATTCTTTAATCCAGATAGGGTTGGGTTGTCCAAGAAGAATTTGTAAAGGTCTTTTGATGGTAATTGGAATCCTTTTGGTCCATTTTCATTGGTAATAGGTTTTGGTCTTGGGGCATCAAAGGAATACATGAATCGGAATGCATCAGCCAAGAACAGGGCTCCTCCATGATGAAAATCGTCGCCGATGAACCAGTCTGTAACTGGAGCTTGTGGAGAAACCGCCTTTAAGGCAGGGTGACTGCCGACCAAACTAACCGTAGAATAAAAGCCAGGGTAGGAGATACCATATATCCCAACTTTACCATTGTTGCCTTTTAAATTCTTGACCAACCAATCTATGGTGTCATAAGTGTCCGTACTTTCATCAATTGTATGTTTGTTTTCTTTGGTTTTAGTTGGGCGAATGTCTTCAAAAGTACCTTCACTCATCCATTTACCACGTACATCTTGATAGACGAAGATATAGCCATTCTTCATCATCTCTGGAAAATTCCCTAAACTGGCCTTGAATTTCCCTTCGCCATAGGGGGCAACGGTATAAGGAGTTCGGTTCAGCATGATAGGATATTTCTTCGACTTGTCTTTAGGGCTGTAGATTGAGGTGAACAGCCGTGTACCATCTCTCATGGTGATGTACTGTTCGGTTTTGTCATAATGCGTTTTTACATAATCGGCATTGGCATCCTGACCTTTGCTTTGTATACCCAATAGGAGGAAAAGGATACAAAGAATTAATAATTTCTTCATTTGGATAGGTTTTTTAATTTAGTTTAATAAGGTTAAAGTTATACTTTTTTTGATAACTTAGGTTAACATTAATACATTATTTATATGAGCATTAAAGAAGGATTTTTGGTAGAATTGGAGCGCGAAACCAATAACACAAGAAGGATCTTAGATCGATTGAAAGATGAGGACTTGTCTTTTAAACCTCATGAAAAATCCATGTCATTAGGCAATTTAGCAGGGCATATTGTTGAGCTCCATAACTGGGTTTCTGATGCTTTGACGAAGAACGATTTTAACCTAGCAACAGACTATAAACCATTTCACCCGAGCAGTGTGGAGGAACTTAAGAAATCATTGGATGAAGGCTATAAAAGGAATGAAAAAACTTTAGATGAATTTCCTGAGGAGGATTGGTTCAGCAAATGGACGATGAGGGTGGATACCTATGTGGTAGGCGAAATGCCAAAACTAGGCGCTCTTCGCTTTGTCATCAATAATCATTTGATCCATCATAGAGGTCAGTTAAGTGTTTACCTAAGGTTGTTAGATATTCCTGTACCAGGTTTGTATGGACCTTCGGCAGATGAAAAGAAATAGGTAGATTTCAAAAGAATTAAATGCCAGGAGAATTTCTTCTGGCATTTTTTGTTGCTGAAAATAAGTGATTTATGGTTATTTTTCAGTTTTTTTATTTTTTGATGTAATAGAAGGGCAGCGTAGTTTGTCTTGTTAATAAATAAGCAATAATAATGATGAACCAAGAGACCTTTAAAAATACGGTATTTGTCCTGAAGGATAAGCTTTACCGGTTTGCAAATAGGTTTCTGGAACATCAGGAAGACGCTTATGATCTGGTACAAGAGGTGATGCTGAAACTGTGGGAGCAGAGGGGTCAATTGACACAGTTGAAAAGTATTGAAGCTTTTGCCATGCAAATGGTCAGGAATTTGGCTTGCAACAAAATTGATAAACTGGGAAGGCATGCGAAATATCTAAATCAATTGCCCGCAGATGTTCAAAAAGAAAAGTATCCAGCGATGACCAAAGAGCTAATCTTGAAAATGATCGATGAATTGCCGGAAAAGCAAAGATTGGTGATGTACTTAAGGGATATTGAAGAGTATGAAATAGTAGACATCGCCGAGATGGCAGGACTTGAAGAAAATGCAGTCAGGGTGAATTTATCAAGAGCTAGAAACAGCATAAGAATAAACTTAACTAAGGTTTTTGAATATGAAAAGAGAAGAATTGGATAAGCTGAGAGCTAAATACTGGGAAGGAAAATCTTCCCTGGAGGAAGAACGTAGGCTGAAGGAATTGGAAGATGAAGAATTCTTTTCCATGCTCAGAAAACCCGAGGAAAAGATGGACTGGGATTTTGAGAGCTTTATGGATCTGGCCGAAAAAGAAATGCCAGCTGAGAAGAAAATTATTCCATTGTCTCGAAAGATCATCATGCTGACTAGCATCGCGGCTTCATTGCTGTTGGGTTTTTTCTTGATCCGTCAATTCAATGATCAAAAGGATAATCAGGCAATCAATAAAGTTGCTGTATCACATGAAAGTCCTAAGGCTCTGAACGTGGAGTCGCCAAAGAGCACTCCTGCAGAGCTAGTTGAGTTGAAGGGTCCGAGTGTCCAGGTTGAAAGCAAGGAGCCTATAAAAAGCGTGCAATTGGCCTCTACACGGAAGTCAAAAGAGCAGGTTCCAGAAACTATGCAAACAAACCCCGGTCCGGATGAGGATTTGTATGTGGAGGTCAATGGTGTCAGGATCTATGACGAAGAGAGAGCCCTTGAAGTGACTGAGACAGCTCTACATTTCGCGGCATCGAATCTGAAAAAAGGGATGGAGGGTGTTGAAAACATTAAGTATCTAAAAATTGAAATCTAAAAAAATGAAAACTATGAAAACGTTCATGTTAATAATCAGCCTATTTGTGGCAAGCATGGCACAGGCTCAGATCTCTAAGCTAGATCAAATCTTTGAGCAATATAAGGAACAAAAAGGGGTTACTTCGATCAAGATTGGAAAACCTATGTTCAAGATGTTGAACAAAATGAAAATCAATGATGCCGATGTGGAAACCATCAAACCCTTATTGAGCAAGATCAATTCCATCAAGATGTTGGTTTTTGAAAACGCAGGTTCTGCCATCCAAAAGGAAGTTAGTTCTGCCATTGGAAACCTTAAATATGAAGAATTATTGGTGATCAATTCTGATGGAGACAAAATCCGGTTCTTGGCTGAAAATGTTGAAGGTGATTTCCTGAACAACCTTTTGCTAAGTATCAACTCCGACGAAGAAACAGTCTTTATGATCCTTGACGGTTCCTTAAAATACGATGATATCAATGCCCTTGTAAACAATAACGATAACTAACCTTAATAACACTAACATTATGAAACGCTACATTGGAATTATTTGTGCCGCTATTATTTTCTTCAGCATGCAGAGCTGCATGATCAAGAGGGGTGCTAACATGGATTTCGCAAAAGGTACTAAACTCTCAGCTGATGCTGAAATTGTATCAATCAATGTTCCAGGTATCCTGATGAAAACATTTATCCGTGGAAAGATCAGGGAATTGCGTGAAGATGATCCTGCACTAGCCCTGGCATTGAAAAAGATCAAGAAAATTAAATTGATGGCAGTTTCAGGCGGTGGAAGGAATTCCAACCTTTCCGATAAATTCAACAGTTATCTGGTGAAAAATGATTTCGAGGAGCTGATGAGTATCTATAGTGACGGCTCAAAAATCTCCATCAACACAAAAACAAAAGGGGATAGGATAAAAAGTGTAATGCTTGGCATCACTGACGATGAGGATCAAGTGTTTGTAGATCTGAAGTCTGATATCAATCTCAATGAACTCAATCAATTGATTGAGCATTATGAAAGTACTCAGCAAGATAAAAAGGAAAAGGAAGAAGATCCTTCAGAACAATCTTAAGTTTCGTTGTTTAGTTAATAAAAAAGCCTGGCTCATTTGAGTCAGGCTTTCTTTATGATTTTCGCTGTTAGAATTATTTAGCTAATTCTTCAGCAATTGCTTTTCCAATTTCAGCAGGTGATTCAACCACACGGATACCGCACTCTTCCATGATTTTCATCTTAGCAGCAGCAGTATCATCTGCACCACCAACGATAGCACCAGCGTGACCCATACGGCGTCCTGGAGGCGCTGTTTGTCCAGCGATGAAACCAACAACAGGTTTAGTTCCGTTTTCCTTGATCCAACGAGCAGCTTCAGCTTCCATACCACCACCGATCTCACCGATCATGATGATACCTTTAGTTTCAGGGTCGTTCATCAACAATTCAACAGCTTCTTTGGTAGTAGTTCCAATGATTGGGTCACCACCGATACCGATTGCTGTAGTGATACCTAATCCTGCTTTCACAGTTTGGTCTACTGCTTCGTAAGTTAAAGTACCTGATTTAGATACAACACCTACAGAACCTTTTTTGAAGATGAAACCTGGCATGATACCGATCTTAGCTTCTTCAGCAGTGATGATACCAGGACAGTTAGGACCGATTAAACGTGAGTTTTTGTCGCTCAAGTAAGATTTTACTTGAATCATGTCTTTTGTTGGAATACCTTCGGTAATACAAACAATTAAAGCAATACCAGCAGCAGCAGCTTCCATGATAGCGTCAGCAGCAAATGCAGGTGGAACAAAAATAATAGAAACATTTGCACCTGTAGCATCAACAGCATCTTGAACTGTGTTGAATACTGGGCGGTCTAAGTGTGTTTGGCCACCTTTACCAGGAGTAACACCACCTACTACGTTTGTACCGTACTCAATCATTTGAGACGCATGATAAGTACCTTCGTTTCCGGTAAAACCTTGAACGATTACTTTGGAATCTTTATTTACTAATACACTCATTTTGTCTTATTTTTTGCAACGCAAATCTACTATTTTGATATGACTTCTAAAAATCAGATAGGTAGGTATTTTGTTATTTTTTAATAAACTTGGTTTTATTGATTAAATCCCACAGTACTATACCTATGGTAACAGAAACATTGAAGGAATGTTTTGTTCCAAATTGAGGAATTTCTAAGGTGCCATTGGCTAATGAAATGATATCCTCTTCCACGCCATGCACCTCATTGCCAAATACTACCGCATACTTCTTGCTTGTTACAGGCTCAAAGGTCTCTAAAGAGACACTATTGTTGGTTTGTTCGATCGCATAAACTTCAAAACCTTCTGCTTTTAGTTTTTTGATGGCTTCGACACTATCCTTTTCGTACTCCCAAGTAACGGACTGGGTTGCTCCCAAGGCTGTTTTCTCAATTTCACGATGCGGTGGAGTAGCAGTAATACCACATAAAACGATCTTATCGATAGCAAAGGCATCTGCAGTACGAAAGGCCGAGCCAACATTGTGCATGCTCCTCACATTGTCCAAAACAATGACCAAGGGAGTTTTCTCTTGAGATTTAAAGGTTTCAACATCAACTCGATTGAGCTGATCCATGGATAATTTTTGCATCTTGCAAAGATAATGATTTCGAAAAATTAAAAATGATTTTGAATATTAGATTTTCTGTGCTATTTTTGCAGTCCGAAATAAAGTATAAAAGATTTAAAATATTATATAGCTAAGAGAAATGGCAAATCATAAATCGTCGATCAAAAGAATTAGAGCTAACGCTGCGAAGCGTTTAAGAAACCGTTACCAAGCGAAAACTACTCGTAACGCAATCAAGAAATTACGTAACACTACTTCAGCAGAAGAAGCTAAAGAATTATTGCCACGCGTGGTATCTATGCTTGATCGTCTTGCAAAGAAGAATGTTATCCACAAGAAAAAAGCTTCTAACAACAAGTCTAAGTTGACTAAATTCGTTAACAAATTAGCGTAATCTAAGCTTTTTTTATAAAATATTTTAGGGGTGTTTTAAAACATCCCTTTTCTTGTTTGTATACTTTTCTGATTCTGTGTTCCGTATTCCTAGGTGGAATATCATGAGCACCATAAAAAAAGCTGCGCTGACCAAAAGGCTG
>NZ_JBSHLH010000032.1:0-23023 GCF_053644255.1 Sphingobacterium sp. NPDC055431 | reverse complement strand
TAAATCCGTATTTTGTCGTAGCATAAGATTAGGATTTATGTTGTTATTTTGGTTATATAAAAATATAAACAAATAATCTTATGCTATCTCTTTGTGTTAGCACGTCCTAAATACAAACATACGGCCTAAAGTTTCAGTGACTATCCAGAGACAAATTGACCATGATCTTGGCCTATCCTCCCATCCATTTAATCCTGGTTCATTCCTTTGATCTTGGCCTATCCTCCCAACCATTTAATCCTGGTTCATTCCTTTGATCTTGGCCTATCCTCTCATCCATTTAATCCTGGTTCATTCCCTTGATCTTGGCCTATCCTCACATCCATTTAATCCTGGTTCTTTTCCATGATCTTGGCCAATCTTCCCATCCACATAATCCTGGTTCAAACCTTTGATCTTGGCCTATCCTCCCATCCATTTAATCCTGGTTCAAACCTTTGATCTTGGCCTATCCTCCCATCCATTTAATCCTGGTTCAAACCCGAACTCCAAATTAACGAAGAGAACTTAACGCACATTATATTATTCTCCCCTTCCATTTTGAATATCAGATTTGGCTGGAAATTTGTGCAGGATTTAATAAAACCAGATCATGACCGACATTCTACCTTTTATCATATCGTTATTTGTGGGAATTGGGCTTGCTGCTGCCACGGGTTTTAGGGTATTTCTACCGATATTCTTTTTAAGTCTGGGCTCTTACTTAGGTTGGATCCCTTTGGACGAGAGCTATGCCTGGGTAGGCGGACTACCAGCAGTCATTGCAACAGGCTTGGCTACCTTATTTGAAATATTGGCCTATTACATTCCCTTTGTTGATAATATCTTGGATAGCATTACGGTTCCATTGGCAACTGTAGCTGGATCTTTATTATTTGCAACGCAGTTTACTGAAGTGAGCAGTTGGATTCAATGGTCGCTGGCATTGATTGCCGGTGGAGGTACCGCCGCTACCATCAGTTCGGTGTTTGCCGGAACTAGGGCGGCATCCTCTGGTACAACCGCTGGGATCGGCAATCCGATCATCTCCACGGTAGAAACCGTTGGATCTACCATTATGAGCATCTTGGCGATATTCTTACCGATATTAGCCGGAATCCTAGTTATCCTTATCCTATATTTCGCCATTAAATATGGTAAAAAACTATTGGACAAGGTCAGAAAAAAGCCTAAGGTGAATAAATTTAAGGATTCAACCTATTAACTCTTCCTTCCAAGTTTTCCTCGGCTACTTGGACAGGTTGATATTGTACCCAACAGTAAGATAGAAAAGGAAGTAGGATAAATACGAGAAAACCCCACCAAAAACTGAAGATATTTCCTATAATAATACTTAACAGCAACACGATTACCGGATAGGAAAACAACAGTACGCCAAACAAGAGTGAATCATAGAATATACTGTTCTCTGTTTTCTGTTTTATTTTCTTTTTGACCAATTGATAGTACCAATTATGGGAATAATGGCCCAATAAAGCAGGGAACTTCATCCATGCGCGTTCCTGTTGGATGCCATCACTTGCAGCTACGTAACGGTTTAACATTTTGGCATCCATTTCCTCCCTGAGGCTCCTGATCAATTCACTCGTCATCACTTCAGAATTGTTCAGGTAGTCTGTCGAATCAATGGGATTTAAAGCTTCCAAATAAATTGCTTTCGGCGTATCATCAAAGGAATTATAGCTGAGGATATAGGGTTGGACTTGGATAGGCACATCCATTTGAACGGCACGTTTGATTATGGAAGTTAAACCTGAGGTCATGAAAGGCTTCAAGTCTATTTGGTTTCTCGACACGCCTTCCGGAAATATCAGGAGTTTGCGGCCCATTTTCAATTGGCGCACGCATTCATCATAGGTAAATCCATTGCTAATATCAGCATCCTGACTATCATTCTTCTTATAGATAGGCAACATAAAGAAACTACGTAACGCCCAGTTCGCCAAGGGTTTTCCAAAGATATCTCCCCTAGTCAGGAAACATATTTCCGAGGGTTGATGCACCGAGAGAACCAAGGCATCAAAAAAGGAATTGGGATGATTTGAAACGATTACAGCAGGTTCATCCTTTGCTGCTAGTTCCAAGTTTTTTAATTGCCAATCTGCCACATACCAGTTCATGCCCAGTTTGACAAATGATCTTAGGATTGGATAAAGCATAGATTAATATTCTCAATAATTAGAATCCTAATTTTCCTATAACAAAAAACACGCCTAATTTTAACAAATACTAATCTTCTTTCATGGATTCGGTAATCTTATGGATATTGAGGCTATTGGCCATTGCACTAAAAATCTTATAATAAGCGCCATGCAGGTCAAATAGCTCTTCATGGCTACCATCCTCTACCACTCTACCTTTTTCCATCACAATGATATGTTCGGCATCAATGATCTGAGAAATACTATGCGAAACGATGATCACTGTCCTACCCACTTTGATGGCGTCCAAGCTATTTTTGATCTGCTCGGTTGCGATAGCGTCCAAATTGGCTGTTGGTTCATCCAGGAAGATAATCGGAGGATTCTTAAGGAACATCCTTGCAATTGCAATTCTTTGCTGCTGTCCACCAGAGAGCAGATGGGCTTCGGCATCATAGCCATTCGGTAGATCGAGGACCTGCTCATGAATAGAAGCTTTCTTAGCGGCTTCGATGACCTCTTCCATACTGGCTTCAGTCTTTCCGTAACGGATATTGTCGGCAATACTTCCTTTAAAAATATGGTTCCTTTGTAAAACCAACCCGATATTATCCCTCAAAAATTCCGTACCATATTCCCTGAGGTCCACCCCATCCAGATATATTGCTCCAGAGCTTGGTTCGTAGAATTTATCCAATAGATTGATGATGGTACTCTTTCCAGCACCGGACAATCCTACCAATGCCGTGTTCACGTTTGGACAGATCTCCATGCTGACATTGTGCAAGGCCTGATGTCCATTTGGATAGCTGAAATCCACATTCCTGATCTCGATCAGCCCTTTAATTCTTTCGGGTCTATAGGTGCCTGAAGGTTCCTTCTGCCCTTCATCCTCCAGGATTCCAAAGAAGCTTTCAGAATAGATCAGGGCATCGTTGACCTCATCGTAGATCCGGTGAAGCTGCCTGATCGGTGCAGAAACGTTATTGAAAAGCATAATATGGAACATGATGGCACCGATGGACATCTGTTCGTTCAAAACAAAATAAGCGGTCAGGATGATGACGATAACCACGCCGATCTGTTCGATAAATCCCTTGATGCTTTCAAAGATAAAGGAGGTTTTACGAGTAGCCATTTGGTTCTCGGTCATCTCATACTGAATCTTTTTATGCTTTTCAGCTTCAGTGTCCTCACGAACGAAGGACTTGATCACGGTAATGGAATCAATCAGGTTGATCAATTGGTTACTCTTATTCTCCCTGTACTGACGCATGTTCCTTCGAAAGCCAGATAATCTCTTGGCCTGCAACTGGGAAACATAAAAATAGATCGGTATGATAAACAGGCCCACCAAGCCAACATAGAAATTCGCCAGGAACATACAGACCAAGGCGACGATGGCATTTGCAAAGAGCGGAAGGATATCAATAAAGAAGTTTTGGACCAGTCGGGTCAGCGAGCTTATACCGGCATCAATCCGGGTTTGAAGTTTTCCGGACTCATTGATACTGGAAGTATAGAAGGCCATTTTATAGGTGAGGATACGATCGACAATGGCTTGCGAAAAATCGCGGGAGATCATGATCCGCAATTTCTCACCGTAGTATTTTTGTCCAAACTGAACGATGGAATAGATAATTTCCTTACCCAGTAATATGGCGGAAATAACGCCTAATAGATAAAGTCCAGTTCGGAGGGGTGTCTTGTTGACGAGGAGGTCACTGATGGTATCAACGGTGTACTTTAGGATAAAGGCATTGACCTGTGCAGCAAAGGACCCAACAACCGTTAGGATAAGGGTATAAAAAATGAGATTCTTATACGGCTTGGTGAAGGGTAATACTTTTTTAAAGAGTTGGGATATGGTCATAAAATTTAAACTTTAAAGTACTCAAAAAGTTTAAGCCTCCGCACTCTGTAACTAATATTTTATAGGATAATTTTCTATGAAATCAAACTTATAATCTTTGTGTTGCTTCAGGCTATCAATTAGATTGCTCAATAATTGTTGTCCTTTTTTATTTTGGAACATATCGTCATGCATCAGTAAAACGATATTATTTGGCTTCAATGTTGATTTATTTCCTAACATGTTACGGATACGGCCATAGATCTCTTCAACAGACTGAACAGGTTTACCGGTCAAACCATTGATTTTCCATTCTACGTCCCATCCATAGATCTTATAGCCATTGACACCCAGTAGGTCAGCAGTTTGGCTTCCTGAGGTTAAATCTACACGGCGAACATCATCAAATAACCAGATGTTTCTTCCTGGCATCCGAACGATCTTATGTTTCAGGCCTAAATCTGTTTCGCATTTTTCGAAATCAGCGACCGCTAGGTCAGGATTGCTGTAAAATACATGGAATTTATTGGCAGCATGCGAATAGCTATGGTTGTAACATTCAACAAGTGGATTGTTCATATAACGATCAAAATCTCGTTTCAATCTTTTGCTCATGCCAGCATGCTTACCTACTAGGAAAGCAGAGATCTTGGTGTTTTTAGCGGTGATAATGGAGTCGATAGCGGAACTACCAATCAATGGACCGTCATCAAAAGTAAGGTAGATGTGCTTATCCTTTTTATTCAATTCACGGTAGATGGAATCTCTAAGCATCTTTTTAGCTTGCTTAGGTTCGATTTTATTTAAGGAATCTACAGCTGGAAAATGGATTTTCCCTTTGTTCAGGGAGTCCAGGATATCCATCAGTTTTACTGTATCCTGTTGTAACTTGGATTCAGCATCAACCAATGAGTTTCCTGTCGAATCCGAAGGATTAGAGCTGTTAGGTGAGCCTACAATAGAATTACAGGAGTAAACTGAGATTAGTGTGGAAATAGCGGCAATACCAGCGACGATAGTCTTCTTCAACATAGCCTTTGAGGGTCTCTTAAAATTTGTACAAAGCTAAAAATATTTGTCGACATAAGAAAGGGACTTCAAGCTGAAGTCCCATCCCATTTATCCCTATATTATATGCTAATCATCGTAATGTCTTCCTTTTTTCCAACGCTTATCCATTTTTTTATGGTACTTGTAATGTTCTTTTTCCATTTTGCGATAGCGTTTATCGGCGCGGTGATGATGTCTTCCGCCATCACGGATTGTAACCTGAGAATAGTTCCTTGAGTAACCATGATAGCGATCATGATAATGCCTATGGTTCCTCCAAGGCCTTGATTCATTGATCACCACTTTATAGGTTCTATGGAAGTCACGACCTCTATATCTTCTCGGTATATTCCTGTGTGACACCCATGTACGGCCATCGTAGTAGGTATAGTAACGATTAGAAACATCGTAATACATATCAAACTCTGGCATGTAATAATACCTGGCGTAGTCATAGCCAACTGGTCCCCATGAAGGTTGTACACCAATGTTCAAGCTTACATTTACTTGGGCATCTGCCGGTTTGACGAAGAATAATCCTCCAAAAACTAATGCTGCGTAGAATAACTTTTTCATAAAAACCTCCTTATATCTTTAGGACCAATCGTCCGGTTATGTTTAATGTTCTGACAGGCAATTTGAAGGGAAGGATTAATATGAAAATGTTAAAAAATGTAAATTCACAGCTACAGTATTCAGAATCAAGGTTTTAAAATTCATCTTTTTGTCATTTTTTACAATTTAACATTCAGCAAAGCTCTCGAAAAATACTCTGTCTGCCCTACCCGATTCTATCAGCATTTTTGTTATCTTTGTCGCAATTTTAACAAAATAGCAATATGGCATTACAATGTGGGATCGTAGGCCTACCAAACGTAGGTAAATCAACCTTATTTAACTGTTTATCAAACGCTAAAGCGCAAGCTGCAAACTTCCCGTTCTGTACCATTGAACCAAATGTTGGTGTCATTACAGTTCCGGATGCTCGCTTGAACAAATTAGCAGAACTTGTCAATCCGCAACGTATCGTTCCTAATACCATCGAAATCGTCGATATCGCTGGTTTGGTGAAAGGTGCTTCCAAAGGTGAGGGTCTAGGTAATCAGTTTTTGGGTAATATCCGTACCACAAATGCTATTATCCATGTATTGAGATGTTTTGATGATGGCAATGTGATCCACGTTGATGGTTCTGTTGACCCTATCCGTGACAAGGAAATCATCGATACGGAATTACAGCTTAAAGATTTGGATACCGTTGTAAAACGTATCCAAAAAGTTGAAAAAATGGCCAAGACTGGTGGTGATAAGGATGCAAAGAAAACCTATGAAGTTCTTTCTGTAGTGAAAACGCATTTAGAGTCTGGAAAATCTGCCCGTACTGCCCCTATTTCGGAGGAAGATTTCGAATTCATCGATGACTTGACCTTATTGACCGTAAAACCAGTACTTTATGTATGTAACGTAGATGAGGCTTCTGTAAACACAGGAAATGCGTATGTTGATCAGGTTAAGGAAGCTGTAAAGGATGAAAATGCGGAAGTATTGGTTATCTCGGCACAGATCGAATCGGAGATTGCCCAACTTGAAGACTATGAAGAACGTAAAATGTTCTTGGAAGATCTAGGTTTGGATGAATCTGGGGTTCACAAATTAATCCGTGCAGCTTACTCCTTATTGGACTTAGCAACTTACTTTACGGCAGGTGTTCAAGAAGTACGTGCTTGGACCATCGAAAAAGGATTTACAGCACCACAAGCTGCCGGCGTAATCCACACCGATTTTGAAAAAGGATTTATCCGCGCCGAAGTAATTAAATACAATGACTTCGTACAATTCGGATCAGAAGCAGCCGTTAAAGAAGCTGGTAAACTATCCGTAGAAGGTAAAACATATATCGTTGAAGACGGGGACATTATGCACTTCCGATTCAATGTTTAGGTAAATAAAAAAAGCGACTTTAGAGTCGCTTTTTTTATTTAGACATAAGATCTGGGATTGGGGTCAGCTCCCCCTAGACTCCGCTCGGGGTTCATGCCCAAAATGGATGGCATTTTTGCCAAGATCTTGGTCCATCCTCCAATCCTTTTAATCCTGGCTCATTCCATAATCTTGGTCCATCCTCTCATCCCTTGAATCCTGGTTCAACTCATTTGTCTAAACCAGCCTTTTAACTATCCTCAACTTATGGGTAGTCTGTTGGAGGTCTTGGTTATAGATACCTTCATTGTCGATGGAATCGATTCGGACCTTTTCAACGACATGCAGGATTTCCTCATCGGAAATGACGATTCCGAGATGATCTACTTCGCCTTCTTCGTTGATGAAAAAGGCTAAATCACCACCTCTTATTTCTGAAATAAAATCTATGGAAGTGCCTAATTGGAGAATGGAGGGAATGTCTTTCGGGATTTCAACACCGAAATGACGGTAAAACAAGCCGCATAAGCCTATATTATCGACTCCATGCACTGTTCTTCCCTTATAGGAAAATGGGGTATTCAGATAGCTTGCTACGAAGTTCTCCAATTGTTCGCGATCTCTTTCCTCTTCGTAACCTTCTTCGGTATCGCGGAGATCAGAGAGTATCTTGTAATTATCTACAGCAGTAATGATGCTCTTGTTTTCCGGAATTGGGCTACCATGAAAGATCTGCATGGTTTTGTTCTCCCCAGCGACGGCATAGCCCCCTACCTCATCGATGATAAAATCTGCGGGGATAATCTCTTCCACCAATTCAAACTGTCCTTCCATGATCCAACCTTGGATCTCTGAATCGGGAAGCTGGATGAATGCCCATGACTTTTGTCGCTCAATAATGGTAAATGCTTCCGCAAATAGAAGTTCATAAACGCGGTTAGCTGAAAACTTTGGGGTCTCGAGAACCGAGATCGAACTTAAAACACAAATTCCTAATGCCATAAAATATGCTGTTTTTATAAAACAATTAAGCTAATTTAATCGTTTTTTATATATTAGATATACATTATAATCTAAATATCATGACTACAAAAAAGTTCAATCGAATATTATTAGCTATCGATGAAACCCCTTGTTCCCGTCGTGCCATCGACTATGCAAGAGAGATTGTTGAAGAAATACATCCAGCCCTTGCTTTAGTTACTGTCGTACCTCCCACTTCGCCAACATCTTATGGTGTGGACCCCCTATTGGGTCAACAACCTATTATTGTTCCCGAAGTTTCCGAAATACAGCAACAAGCCTTTCAGGATTTCCTAAATAGGCTAGCCACGGAATTTCAAGGTGCATCTGAAACATTCACTTTCAATCGCGTAGGTGATGTGCGGGATGAAATCCTTCAGGTTGCCAAAGAATGGACTGCGGATTTAATTATCATGGGTAATAATGGAAGAACAGGATTTGACCATTTCCTTTCAGGATCCGTTTCGGAAGCCTTGATCAGAAAAGCTACATGCCCTGTATTGGTCATTCCTTTAAACTGTGATTAGACCTTCACAAATTTCGCCACAAACATAGAGTCTGCTTTCTTATCGTAGCCGATAATGGGCTGTTGTGCAACTAACTGCAAACCCAGCGTATCGGAGATATATTTGCTGACCTCCTCGTTCTCTGCTTCAAAAACCGAACAAGTAATGTAAAGCAATGTTTTCCCAGGCTTAAGGAATGGAACGACATGCTTGGCAATCTGTTTTTGCAAGTCAGAGAACCTTTGTAGTTCACTGCTCGTAAACTTCTGCAGCATTTCCGGCGTCCTGCCCCAAGTTCCAGAACCGGAACAAGGTGCGTCAAGGATAATGCCATCGAAAGACTCCTCGCCCATGATATGGTCAACTGGTTTGCTGAGATCCAATATTTTCTTGCGAAAATAGGTTCTCACGTTGGCTTTCTCGAAACGCTCATCTAAATTCCTCAGGATGCTCAAACGAACGTCTGAAACCAAAAGTTTAATATTGGGTTCCTTATCCAATAATAAAAGTGATTTCCCTCCAGAAGCAGCACAGCAGTCCCACCAAGAGCTCCTTGGAACAACCTCTAATTCATTGAGGCTCTGTTGGGATGAAAAATCCTGAACCTCATAATCTCCATCCAAAGATTTGATCTGTTGAAGGTTCGTTCCGTTCGGTAAGGACAGGGTCTGAGCAGAAAGTTCTACAAAGGGAATTTCATTCTTTTCCAAGGTCTTTTTCACCTTACTTTCCATACCCTTTTGGATTCGGATATATAGGTTAGGCTGGACAAAGTGGGATAGGATAAATTCAGTTTTATGGATACTTCCTGAAAGGAATCCTGAAAATGGAAATACCTCATCAAGAAAGTTTCCATATTTCGATTGGATAAAACTCACTTTTTCCTCTAAGGTCAAATTGATCTTATCGGACCAATCAGGCTGGAACACTTGGACAACAGCGGAGCTTTCCTCACATAGAAATTCAGCTATGCTAAGTTTTTCGGAGAGTTCCAGATCAGAAAAGGCTTTTCCTAAACGGAAGAAATTATAGCAGAACCGTGAGTCCATCCTTCTATCGGATGAACCCATTTGTCTGTTATTCTTATAAAACTGAGTTAAGAACCTAGAGAAAGGTTCCTTAAATTGATATTCGTTGATAGTACGTTCGAAGTTGCGAACTTGCTGCTGTACTCTTTTGCTATTGATTTCCAATGCTAATTATTGAAAAGAACCGTTACGGTAGGTCCTTATTTTTACTGCTTGGTTTACATATCCCCAAGTTGGATTGTAATTGAACTGGTAATCGCTGAAGATTCCGGAGAATTTTTCGTCAACTACTTTCTCGGCATATTCTGTACCGTATTTGCTCAACAGGGTTGCGAAGTATTTACCTGCGTCATAACCTTTATAGGCAAAGTCAGAAGGATCAACCTTGAAATTGTTCTTATAGTTTTTCTGGAAATTCTGAACATCGGAACTCCACACTTTTAAGTGGCTCTCAGAGCTGATCGTAGGATCCATACGGTAGAAGTTATCGTATGGTCTAAAGTCAACACGGGACCAAAGCGGGTGTCCGAATAAGCGAATGGCATAGCCTTCAGCCACTTTATCGTCCAAAGCGGTAACCAGCGATCGCAGTTGCGTCTTTTCGGTTGTGCCGCTGATCACAAGTGCGGTTCCTAGATCTGGAATGGTTTGCTTCAATTGCGCTACTGAAGTAACATGAACGATCTTCGCAGTTGGGTTCAATTTCTTGATTTCCTCATCAAATCCAGCGATGAAATTACGGTGATCGGTATCCCTCGCATCAAATACGATGATAACGTCATTGTCCATATATTTTTTCATCATTTCACCAGCGATAGCGCGCATATGGATACGGATCGGTGGAGTTAATGAAACAAGGTTTGCGATATTGAATTCCGTTGGCATGGTTGCAGCCAATGGATTTACCTGTAGGACTTTGGTGTTTTTATTGCCTTTGGCAAAGGAACGGATTTCCTTCGGATAGACTGGACCCACGATCAAACTTGCACTTTCCACTTCTTTAGAAGCTGCAATGCTCAGGTTTTTCATTTCATTATCCTGCGTGTCCATCACCTTGAGATTGAAATCGCCAGGTTTTTTGGCAACTTCATTGACGCCTAACTGGAAACCTTGATAAAAATCCAATGCCAAAGCAGAGCGCTTCACATCGGCTTCCACCACGTTTTGGTTGGCGATCATATTCAGTTGAAAAGGTAAAAGGAGAGCAATGCTGTTCGCTTGCTCTGATCCTTTTACTTTATCGTCTTTTTTAGCATCCTCTTTCTTATCGCTTTCAGATGGGTTCTTTCCAGGGTCCTTATCTTTATTGCCATATACATTAGGGTTTTTCAAAACGCCACCCGTAGTTTTTGGCGAACAGGAACTTACTGCAAGGACAGCACCTAAGCACAATGCGGCGAGGGTACCTCTATAAATGTTTTTCAAATTATTATTCCCACTCAATTGTTGCTGGTGGTTTTGAGCTGATATCATATACGACTCTGTTGATTCCTTTGACATGATTAATAATCTCGTTTGAAATTTTAGCTAATAAATCATAAGGCAAATGAATCCAATCAGCTGTCATTCCGTCTAGGGAACCTACAGCTCTAAGCGCTACTACGTGTTCATAGGTACGTTCATCCCCCATCACTCCAACTGACTGAACCGGCAAGAAGATTGTTCCAGCTTGCCAAACCTTATCATACCAACCTGATTCTTTCAGGTTACGAATGTAAATGTCATCAGCTTCTTGCAAAATCCGTACCTTTTCTTCCGTAATATCACCTAAAATTCGAATTGCTAATCCTGGACCTGGGAAAGGGTGTCTTCCAAGGATCGCTGGATCAACCTCAAGGGACTTTCCAACACGACGAACTTCATCTTTAAATAAAGTTTTCAAAGGTTCGATAACCTTTAATTTCATGTAGTCTGGCAAGCCACCTACGTTATGGTGTGATTTAATGGTAGCTGAAGGACCTTTCACTGAAATGGATTCAATAATATCTGGGTAGATAGTTCCTTGACCCAACCATTTCGCTTCTGTGCCTTCTGGCAATTCTTTTTGTATTTCTTTCGCAGCCTCATCAAATACATCGATAAATGATGCGCCAATGATCTTACGTTTTTGTTCTGGTTCTGATACGCCAGCCAATCTGGAATAGAAAAGCTCTTTAGCATTAACACCTTTGATGTTTAGGCCCATGTGTTTGTAAGATGCCAATACTTGTTCGTATTCATCTTTACGTAATAGTCCATGGTCCACAAAGAAACAGTGTAGCTTATCGCCAATGGCATGGTGCAATAAAACTGCAGCCACGGTGGAGTCAACACCACCAGATAAAGCCATAATAACATGGTCATTACCTAATTGTTCTTTAAGTTCCGCTACTGTTGTGTCAACAAAAGCATCAGCAGTCCAGTCTTGGGTACATCCACAAATATCGATAACAAAGTTTTTCAATAGAACTTGGCCATCTGTACTGTGCGTAACTTCAGGGTGGAATTGGATACCGTAGGTCTTGCTACCTTCGATCTGATAGGCAGCAACACGTACCTTATCGGTACTCGCGATAATCTTAAAGTTTGATGGAACCTCTTTAATGGTGTCACCATGTGACATCCATACTTGAGATTGGGAAGGTATGCCTTTCAATAAATCATTCTCTTGATCAACAAACTGCAAATTAGCACGACCATATTCACGGATTTCAGATGGAAGAACCTCACCATTGGAATGCTGAGCAATATATTGCGCACCATAACAAACCCCTAATAATGGGAATTTTTCCTGAATGGCTTTGAAGTCTATCTGAGGAGCGTCTTCCTGACGCACTGAATAAGGGCTACCTGAAAAGATCACACCTTTTACAGATCCATCAAATTCTGGAAGGTTGTTGAATGGGTGAATTTCACAGTATACATTTAGTTCCCTAACGCGACGCGCAATTAACTGGGTATATTGCGATCCAAAATCGAGAATGATAATTTTTTCTGACATGGCGCAAAGTTACAAATCAATACACAATTTATCAGAGGAAATGTTAACTTATTGACGTAAAAAAGAAAGCAAGCATTGATTCAATGCTTGCTTTCCTAAAAAATCTTATTTTTTATTGATGGAAAACTATCTTTCCACCGGCAATTTTCTTATCTCTTTTATTCTTAGGGTTTCCATAGACATCAATGGTACCACCCATTCTAGTCTCTACATCAGCAGATTCTGAAGCATTGACCTCAGTTTTTCCACCAGCGTTGACACGTACATATACGATATCCGTCTTCAGGTCCTTTCCATAAAAGTTACCACCAGCTGTAGTCTTGACATTCAACTTGGTCGCAGTTCCCAAAAGGTCAATTGATGAACCTGTATTGGAGGATACATCAACCCCTACCGACTTGATATAAGCCCTGATTTTTGAACCCTCCGTCGCCGTGAAGATCATCGCTTCTTCTTCCATGGCGGTCTCCTCAATATTTACTTCTGAACCTTTCTTGGCAATGATACTGGAAACAGAAGGTGTATAGACCACCACATTGGCCTGATTACCCTGCATAATATAGCTGCCCTTCATCTTTAATCGAAGCTCGCCTTTTGAATAGACCGCTTCAACCTTGTCTGCCAACTCACCATTGATAACGATTTCATGCTTATCACTTGGAACCACACTCACCCATAACCTATCGGTTACTTCCAACACGGAAAATTCATTGATGCTCTGCTTGATCTGAGCCTGCACCGAATGAACTAACATGGACACTGCAAATAATAAAATGTATTTCATCTTCATAACGCTAATATAGATATTTACCTACCTAATAACGCTAATTCGTCCTGAGTATACATATTTGCACCCTTTAAATATTTGTAAATTTTTTCTTTGGTGAATTTATCCGACATTTTATAGAGATTATTCATCACAAAATCCTTGTCAGATTCAATTTCGTTGTGGTAGCCCAAGTATTTGGGGATATGGTACTGTATACTGAGACGGATAAATCTCAGCTCCACATTGTTAGGATTGGATTTGAGTTCTTTTTCCAACTTGTTTTTGCCGTCCTTGAAATAACTCATCTTTTTGAGTGGATTAGAGGTATGTTTGGCCATAAACATATGAAATGCGGCGGCATATCCGCGTTCAACTGGTGAGTCCGCATTTTCTTCCAAGGCTTCCAAATGCCTTTTACACAAATCCTCATCCTTAACTCCCTTGTTAAAATCATTTCGAACGCTGTTCAGATCCAAGTCTTGAGAACGTATCTCATTGGAAATCAACAGAACAATGGCTAAAATCATTATTCTCATCATAATTAAAAATGGTTTATCTCCCATTAATTAACAAAAAACACGCCAAGTAGGATAAATTTTAACACTTTCAACTAAATTTTATTAAACGGAAAACTCATTTTTCCCATATTCAGGAATAAAATTTAACCCAGCGCCAATAATTATTAGTAAATTGTATTGTAAAAATTAAGAACCTAATATATTTACTTATGGAAAACGATGAAAACAACTTCGGTCAACCGGAAAACATCAACCCGCAAAACAACCCGTATCAAAACTATGAGTTGAAAATCGGACCTGTTGCCATTGAATATCTGCGAGAGACTGCGAAATGGACAAAATTCCTATCGATCCTCGGCATGATTGGCATGGCCATTTATTTGGTGGTGGCATTTTTTATGTTCCTATATTTTATTGGAAATAGTTCGACAAGCCGCGAACAGGTTAATGCTTTCGCCATGATACCTTTCCTACTGATGATGATCATAATGATTGCCTTATACTTCGCTCCGATTTTATGGTTATATAAATTCTCCAAGAACCTACAGGAGGCAATCAATTTGCGCAATTCAGATCACCTGACGACAGCATTTAATTTCCTCAAAAAGCATTATAAGTTCATTGGCATCTTGGCCATTATAATGGTTGGACTGTATTTATTGAGTTTCTTTGGTCTGCTGGCTACAGGTATTCTATCGAAAATGGCTGGAGGCGGGGGATTGTAATTTTTAATAAATTATATATACGAAATATAAAGAAAGAGGTTCTGTGAGGGATCTAGGTTTCTTCTGAAAAAACGAAAAGCTCATCGAATGATGAGCTTTTCTGTTGTACCCAGGGCCGGGATCGAACCGGCACGAATTGCTTCATTGGTGTTTGAGACCAACGCGTCTACCAATTCCGCCACCTGGGCTTATTCCCTTTGGAACGATGCAAATATAGGTACTCTCGTTTATTTTCCAAAAATAAAATTACTCCCACAGCTAAACTAACTGATTTTTAGTCCATTTATTTTTCAAAAGCCCTCCAAAAACCATCAAATGGTTGCATTAACAATATTTAACATGGATCAAAATAAACTATTCCCCCACTTTTTCATCTTACCAATAAGCAAAACGAAAAAGGAAACAGCCACAATCTTGAATCCGTTAACATTCTTTAACTAAACTCGATTTAAACGTTTGCCTTCAGATTTGCTCAAAGAATAAAAGGACAATAAAAATAGATAGACTATGAAAAAGATATTAACATTTGCTGCTTTATTTGCTGGATTAAGCTTTGCAGCTTCTGCTCAGACACAAGATAGCGTAAAGAAAGATAGATCTGAAGTACGTCAGGAGATGAAACACAGGAAACATGTTCGTGGCGGTGATAGAATGGGTAAAATGACAAATAAAACCCCTGAAGAGATCGCTAAGATGAAAACAGATCGCTTGGACAAGGAATTGAAGTTTACTGATAAACAAAAACAAGATGTTTATTCGTACAACCTAGACCAAGCAAAGAAATGGAAGGAAAAACAAGAAACTAGAAAAGCTGATCGCGAGGCTCGCAAGAATGAAATGAAAGCTGAGCGTGATGAGTTCATGAAATTGTTGACTCCTGAACAGCAAGAAATATTAAAGAATAAAATGGCTGAAAACCGCAAAGGCAGAATGGACCGTGGCGACAGAACGCAACATCGTCAGATGAAACGTAGAGACATGGACCGTAAGCCGGTGGAAAAACCAGCACAAGAGACTACAAGCGTAGAAAGTTCAAATGGATAAATAGTGATTAAGGTTTTTTATTAGTTAGTGGTTATATGTTTAATTGATGAAGGTCCCGTGCTTACGGGACCTTCATATTTTATGCTATATCATGGAATTGATCAATTCCATGATGCTTTCACCTTACTTCCCAATTCCTGATCTTTCTCCACCGAAACAGACCTCGGAATCCGTTCCTTCAATTCGTCGACATGTGAGATTATCCCCACTACTCTATTTTCATGATGTAAATATTGCAGGGTATCAAAAACGGTATTGATGCTTTCCGAATCTTGGGTACCGAAACCTTCGTCAATAAAGAAGAAGTTTCTGTCTGATTTATTCAGGGACTGAATATTTTCAGCCAACGCTAATGCTAAACAAAGTGAAGCCTGGAAACTCTGCCCTCCGGATAAGGTCTTCACAGAGCGTCTATAGCCATTATTGAGGTAGTCGATCACCTCAAACTCATTGTTCTCGTTGATGGTAAGGCTAAGTTGGTTTCTGGTCAACCGATGGAAACGATCATTTGCCATTTCGCACATCTGCCTTAAGTGGATGCTGGAAACATAATTCACAAATCCATTTCCTTTAAACAGGTTCTCCAGAACCTTTAAATTTGCACCTCTAGCATTCAGTTGATCAAACTCTTCCATTAACTTCTCTTTCTTACCGATCTCTAAAGTCAAGTGAGCTAATTCTTTTTCTAATCCGCCCGTCAATGACAATTGCAGTTCAAGCTCCTCTTTTTTAAATTCAAATAACTTGCTGCTTGTTTCCAATTCCTCTTCGGAGAAATCCCTATCTTTCAAGAACTCTCTTAAGGAATTGATCTGAGTCTCTAGGACCTCCAACCTTACGTAGAACTGTTGAATTTCCTTACGCAATTGTTCCACTGGCATTGGCCTCTGAATAATATGCTGCACTTGGGTAATGTCTGCAAACTGATATTCACGCAATAATTTGGCAAGTTGTTCCTGCCTTACCTTGATCTGCTGGTTGAAATTGCTCAACTGCTCTTTCGCAGCACTATATTGACCAGCGATCTCCGCCAGTTTTGTCTTGTAAGTATTTAGTTTTTGGTTCAGGGTCAAATAATCACCCTCAATCTGTAAAATCCGTTGGTCAAGGTGCAACTTCAATCTTTTCACCTCTTCAAGATCAACTTCAGTGAATTCCTCAAAATTCAATTGCTGAAGCGAGTTCCTACTGTGCAAACTTACCCCCTTCACAACGGCTATCTCAGCTTTGATGCTATCCAGTTCCTTCTCAAACTTCTGGATATTCTCCCTGCTCTTTTGAAGATCTAAACGCATCTGCTTGATTTCAGCTTCTAGACCTGAGGTAATCTGTTCACTTTGCTTAACACGCTCTTTCTGAGCCTCGAAAGCATCTGTATCTTCGGATGAATAGCCAGACCATGAGAATGCTGACAGATGTTCATTCAAATTACTGGAATGCCCATCATTATCTTTCTGCAACTGTTCTAAACTTGTCCTTTTGGTATGAAGGGAAATACTGGTCCTTGTCAGCTGTTCTTTTAGCTTTTGAAACTCAGTCCTTTTTCCATCCAAACTATATTTTTCTTGCGTTATTTTATTCAGCTCTTCCTGCACATGTGTTGCCACCATAGGTTCAGGATGATCTAACGCCCCACAAAGCGGACAAGGCATACCTGACTGAAGCTCAGTAGCAAATCGACTCAATTTCGCTTGAACCTGCAGATGGGTCTCTTGCTCCCTCAACTTATTCAGATCGTTTTCAATCAATTTCAGCTCATTCCCTATCATCTGCTCCCAGTTGTCCTCGGTATAACCCAACTTATTGAACTGGCCTTGTTCTACCTCTGCCTCTTGGGTCAATTGCTCCAACAGTTTATTAGAATTTTTCTGTTGCTGTTCGATGGTATCCTTCTTATGGTACCATTTTTCCATTTCAATCAATTGAGAAGTATCGATTTTCTCTGATTTCAAAGCCTCTAGCCTTTCCTCAGCCTCTTCCAACTTCTTGGCAAGATTGACCTCAGCTTCTTTCGTTCTTTCTACAAAAGGAGTTCCCTTTGTCAATCGCGTTTCCAGTTCCTTTTCCTTCTTATCATTCTCCTTGATCTGGATCAGCCTTTTATAATCTTCGGTTTTAGCCCTGAATACATTGAGATTAAGGTAATCATGCTGAACAGAAGCTATTTCCTTCTCAACGACATCGATCTCCCGCACCTGACGTTCTTTAACCACCTGAAAATTCTCGATCTTATGGATCAGGGTCTCCCTTTCCACATTTAATGATTGTAGATAATTCAAAGGCTCCTTAAACGCCTGAGAGGTTCTTTCATATCGATTGACCTCAGCTTCCTGCTGCTGAACCCGCTCCTTTTTGCTATTCAGCTCATTGAACTGAGCCTCCTTTTGATGCAGTTCAATACCTTTATCCCTATATTCCTGCAAGGACTGAACCTTTTGTTGCAGCTCATGATAATCAGTTCTTGTAATCTCAAGCGTCTTTTTAGCCTCCTCAACTTCCAGTTTCTTCTGATTGAGGACCTCCGTTGAAATGCTTTCAAATCCTGATAGAGCACCTTTTAGATTTTCGAGCTTCCTATTATTGCCAGCCTGTAGAAAACCAATCTTGGGACCAAGATCAAATTTATTGAGGTAAAAGATCTCCTTCATCATTTCGGAACGGTCCTTTCCCTTCAATTCCAAAAACTCCTTAAACTGACCTTGTGGAATGATGATGGTCCTTCTGAAGTTTGCATAGGATAAATTGGTTACCAAGGCTCCATCAGCAGATTCCATAGGCACCCATTCTCCATCAATCCATTCATAGGCGGTACGTTCAATCGGGGTGGTATCATCAAAATTCTTTCTTCGCCTCCATTGAGCAACAAATCGGAATTTACGCTTTTCAAAGTTCAGGAACTCAAAGACTATCATCGCTTGATTAGACTTTAGGTTCATCATATTATAAGCGCGCTTATCCGTCTTATTCAGGCGTTCAGTATCACCATACAGCGCAAAACTGATGGCTTCCAATATGGATGACTTTCCAGAACCAACCTTACCGAAGATTCCAAATAACCCCGCTTCCGTTAATTCTGTAAAATCTATAGATTGTTTTTCTTGATAGGAATATAACCCTTCAATACTTAAAAATAATGGCAACATACTTAATCTTCTTTTTCTAAGGTATTTGCTGCGACCTCGTTAAATAGGGTCATTAATTCTTCATTGGGCTCCTGTCCATATTTCGATTTGAAATAATCCTTGAACAGGTCCTTCATATCTTGATCCAGGTTTACACTTGGCCGCCCATTTTGCAACTCCTGTTTTTTACTCAATACAGGAATGACATGGATAATGCCATTGTGAGCTTCATGGACACGCTTTAGATCAGTCGAACTTAAAAAGTTATCAGACTCCAAGGTTAGCTCTACTAAAACACTGGGATTATCGTGCAACCATTTAACGGCTTCGTCAATATCATTGAACCTTACTCGCACCAATGGTCGTCCTTTCTCCAGATGCACGGTCCTATACTGGGCAATTCTATTAGGCTCCAAATCAACGATAATAACCTGTTTAGTTTGTCCACTTTCGGAAAAAGAATAAGCTAATGGACTCCCAGGATAGATCACAGGCGCTGTTCCCTGCCCAATTTCATGGAATTTATGCAAATGCCCTAAGGCGGTATATTGTATCTGCGAAGGGATGCTGTCAGAATACACCAGATCAGCAAAACCTAGGCGTAACGGTTTTTCACCTTCAGGCTCCTCCAATACCTCAGCACCTCTTTTCAACATATAAAGATGCGTGGTCAATAAATTAACCCCATAAGTATCACAATATTGATCAGCAGTATCCTGCCACTTCTTTTTCAATAACTCCTGTAACTGACTTGCCTTATCCGTATCTCCCAAATATTGCTTCAATCGGATCTCATTAGCAAATGCAGTACTCAAGATCCGAATGGGGTAATAATACTTAGGCAGCTTAATCTCCAAAAAGCCTTCATCTACCCGGATCACATCGAAACTGCCTTCTACGGTAATCGGATTGATCTTCAGACTGGGTTGTCCAAAGAAGAATATCCCCAATTCCCTGGCCAATGAATCCGGCGAATCAATGCGATCCGGCGAATCATGGTTGCCGGCAATGGCAATAACAGGTCTTTTCCCATTCTTGGAAAGACGTTTTAAAGTTCGATAAAGTAATTCGGTTGCTTCTACTGGGGGATTAAAAGTATCATAAAGATCTCCAGAAACGACAACAAGGTCAACTTCTTCGCGGTCGGCAATCTGACAAATTTCTTCCAAGACTTCTTTCTGCTCTTCGATCCGAGAAAAGAAATCAAGCTTTTTACCCAGATGCCAATCTGCTGTATGTAATATGCGCATTTACGATAAATCTGTTATGGTGAAAGTTAAAAATACAGATTTTTCTTTTTGTAAAGGGTTAAGAATTGTGAAAGATTTAGCGTCTTTACCCGCTCTCGATTACCTTAACGATCGGAGTGACCAAGGTCTTTTTCGGGATTAACCCTATTGCGAACCAATTGCTTAAGTTCTTTGATTTCCGGGAAACGGCCTTCGCGTTTTCTGTCAAAAATTATTTCATCATCAACGAAAACCGTGTAACGACCACTGATCTCGCTAGGCTCCAAATTTACCGAGTGCAGGTCATCAACAAAAGTGGTCAGAAGCTCCTGAGCCATATAGGCAGCCCGGAGCATCCAACCACATTTGGGACAGTAAGTTATGCGAACTATTGCTTTCAATAGATTAATACAACTTATTGTTTAACAACAGTAAAAGCTTCGGTTTTTCCGTTATGACAGGTATTACATGATATATTGTAAACCACCCCATCATAGGCATGCTTGAAATGTTTTTTATTGATCTGTTTAGTCATTTTGATCATATGTCTCGCAATATCTTTCTTCGGATTCGCATCTGAAGCAAAGTCCAAACCTTTCTCACCGTTTGGCTTAGGGGCATGACAATGGTTACACTTCACGCCTAATGCCATATTGAAAGATTTCATGGTGCTATCCAACTCTTCATGGCTGATGTTCTTTGGAAGTACTTTTAAATTCTGAGGTCTTTCCTCCTGTCCCCCAATATGAAATGCACTCAAGCCAATGACCAAGGCAAATAAACTTAACAGTGTGATAGCTTTTCTCTTCATATCTCTTTGATTTTTAATGGTACAGCAATTTAATAAAAAATACATAGAATTGTAATATAAATGTCATGAAAAAATATAGAACACTACACAACAAGCACTTATAGCACAGCATTTGGTTTAAAACTTCTTTGTTTTTATCTTGCGAACCTTGATTTCTAACTGATTCAAGCCGGCTCGAAGCCTCTCTTCTTGCCAAAAACATGAAACGATAGCTATGTACAAACATTTTTTGCTCTTAACCTGCTTTTTCTTGGCGATGACCTTATCATCTTCTGCCCAACTAAAGGCGATTAAATCCAAAACAGGGTATTCCTATTGGGTAAGAACTCCAGAAAACATCGAAAAGAATGAAAAACTGCCCGTTATTGTCTTTTTGCACGGCCGAAGCCTTTCAGGCCATGACTTAAACCGTGTTAAGCGTTACGGCGTATTAAGGGCAATTGAAAGAGGAAAAGACCTTGAAGCCATTATCGTTGCGCCTCAGACCTCCAATGGCTGGGATCCAGACAAAGTTATCGACGTATTGGATGCTGTCCTTAAGGACTATCCAGCTGATGAACACAGAGTGTATGTTTGCGGCATGAGCATGGGTGGCTATGGCACCATGGATGTTGCCGGAAAATACCCAGACCGATTTGCGGCAGCAGTCGCTATCTGTGGCGGTGGAACCGTGAGTTACGCCTGCAACCTGACCCAGGTCCCGCTTTGGATTCAACATGGAAGTGCCGACCGCGCTGTCCCGGCTTCTGAATCCAAAAAGATCTACAATGCCATCAAAAAATGCAACAAAAACGCCGATGCAACCCTCACCATCATACCAGGTGGAACCCATGGAAGCGTTGAACGATTATTCCATGGAGAAAAGATTTACGACTTCATGTTCAAACACAGCAAAGGCTCTTAATCAATATTTTGAGATAAAATAAGTTAAGAACAACTTTAACAAAAACTATGCTGATCC
This sequence comes from Sphingobacterium sp. NPDC055431, assembly GCF_053644255.1. Taxonomy (NCBI): domain Bacteria; kingdom Pseudomonadati; phylum Bacteroidota; class Sphingobacteriia; order Sphingobacteriales; family Sphingobacteriaceae; genus Sphingobacterium; species Sphingobacterium sp. NPDC055431. Next base: position 1,345 of record NZ_JBSHLH010000032.1, on the reverse strand, counting down.
ATGTCTACGATAGTATGCAAAAAGACTATTCCTATGAGCTTACGGAACCTATGGGCAAAAACTTTGACCCAGAATTCCAACCTCAGTTAAGCCCACAGGAAATGCTTGAATTAGGCGTCTTCAATGGCAAGTACCTCAATGACTGTCGAAATGAATTCCCTAAAGAATGGTTTGAACATGCGAAGCTGTATAAAGGTGAAAGCAATGCTGGAGACCCTAGCCTAAATTTCTTTAAAATAAAGGCTTCCCAGCCCCTATCAGAATGGCAAAGAAAAGGCTGGATACACCCCCAAGATCCTCGAGGGTGGTTCCAGTGGTACTGCAGATATTTTATGGGTCGAAGATCTGAAGACGATGAAAGACAGATCAAACGTTGGAAAGCTTTTAAAAGACATATTGCCCAAGTAAAAGGCAATTGTACATTTGGTGATTTTCAATGTCGTCCAAAGCAGAGACAGGCACTTTTACACTGGGCATATGATAGCATCAATCTTTAAGCCTAGAGACTGCTCGCAAAGCTCAACATAAACTGTTTTCCGTTGTATGAAGGCATTAACAAATATGGGTGCTTCCTTTTTTGGATGCGCTCCTCTAACTTTGGCAGCATCCAGTAAGCCATTTTCGTGCTCAATATCCCTATGCCTGCCCCCATTACTACATCTGACAGCCAATGCCGATTATTGTACATCCTGAAAAATCCTGTCCCAGCAGCAATGGTATAAGCCCCTATTCCATACCAAGCAGACTGATGGCTATACTCTTGCCAAATCAGTTCTGCTCCCACAAATGCTGTAGCGGTATGTCCTGAGGGAAAAGAGTTCGAGGCTGAGAAGTCAGGTCGCATAATCGGAACACTCTTTTTCAATAGATTCACTGAACTCCCCATGATAATATGGGCTACAGATGCCACGAACAACCTTGATTTAAAATCATGCTTCGCCCTTATACCCATGAGATCAAAAGCAAAATAAGATCCAGTGGCAGCATATTGGGTAAAATCATCTATCCTTATCCTAATTGGTCGCGCAGACTGTAAATTATCTTTTATTAATTCATTCTGTTTCTGCAAGTAAGGGTTTTTAACTGAAGTAACACCATAACTAATAAAACCAATAGGAGCTATCAATCCCTCATTCAACATCAATTTTGAAAAACTACTTCGCTTAACCTGATTTAACTGAGCGAGTACACTGTCTTGCTGACAGAAACAGCAATTTCCCTTGAAATGCAATATGAATAGAATGAATATACGCAGAAACAGCATTCCAGGCTCCAATGATGACTTCATATAAGAAATAGATTAGATCTACAGGCTAATAATTGTTATTTATTATAATTTATTGTC
>NZ_JBSHLH010000031.1:0-27536 GCF_053644255.1 Sphingobacterium sp. NPDC055431 | reverse complement strand
AAATTAGTATAATTGTATAACAAAACAAACATGAAGTACGATATTTTAAAAAGTGTTATCGATCTAGTTGAAGAATTTGAGATAGAAAATTCGTTAGAAAACATATATCCTGATGATATCGAAGGTTTTAAAAGATGGATAAACGTCAAATATAACAGCCAGGAGATGGAGACCGAGCCTTATTGGGAAGGAAAAGAAAGTGGGCGCAGTGCAGAAAGTGTAATTAGTACCTTAATTGTCCATATGAACAGATATGCTAAAAGTTATTCCAAATCAGCCATATACGGTTCTGATTTCTCTTCGCAGGAAGACTTTATTTACCTGATTAACCTAAAGGCATTTGGTGAAATGACCAAAATGGATTTGATAAAAAAGAACGTTCACGAGAAACCTGCTGGAATGCAAATTATCAATCGTCTGATTTCTCAAGGTTGGGTCAATCAAACTGATTCTGAAATTGACAAAAGAAGTAAAGTTTTAAAAATCAGCTTCAAAGGATTGAATGTTTTAGAAAACCAAATGGACAGAATCAGGAAAGCGACCGAAATAGTTACAGGAGACTTAAACCATCCCGAAAAAATGGAGCTGATCAAATTGCTCAATAAACTCAATAAGTTCCATCAACGGATATATTACAAGAATATTGAAACAGAATATTTATTGAATGAAGCTTTAAAGGATAAAAGGCGATGAAGAAGAAAATAGCCATTATAGGGTCAGGATTCTCGGGACTATCTGCAAGTGCCTACCTGGCAAAGGCAGGTAATGATGTTCACGTGTTTGAAAAACATGATCGGCCGGGAGGTAGAGCGCGGCAGTTTTCAACCGATGATGGATATGTTTTCGATATGGGTCCCAGCTGGTACTGGATGCCGGATATTATGGATAGTTTTTTTGCTGATTTCGGTTGTCAAACTTCTGATTTCTTTGAGTTGATATCGTTAAACCCACAGTTTGAAGTGGTTTTTTCAGAAGGAAAAATTAGTATTCCCGAATGTCTGGAAGAGCTTAAAGTCCTGTTTGAAGGAATCGAAAAAGGAGCTGGAATGCAAGTGGATAAATTCATGCAAGCGGCAAAGTTTAAGTATGAAGTAGGAATGCAGGATTTTATTAATAAACCCTGTCACAATTGGAGTGAATTCCTCTCTCTCAAGATAGTCAAAAGTGCGATTAAATTGGATTTGTTGACGGGTTTCAGGCCTTACGTTGCTAAATATTTTAAAAGTGAAAAGCTAAGGACCTTGATGGAATTTCCCGTAATTTTCCTGGGTGCTTCTCCAAAGGATATCCCTGCATTGTATAGTTTGATGAATTACGGTGGTTATGCTTTGGGGACCTATTATCCGATGGGCGGGTTTTATCAATTGGTTTTGGCGATGAAAAAAGTAGCCGAAAGTCAAGGTGCTAATTTCCATTTCAACAAAACCGTTGAAAGTATAAACACATGTAGCGGAAAGGTTACCTCGTTAACCATAAATGGCAAGATCCATGAATTTGATGCTGTCATTGCTTCTTCGGATTATCATCATACAGAAACCCTATTAAGTAAAGAGAACAGAAATTATTCAGAAGAATTCTGGCAAAACAGAACCTTTGCACCCTCCAGTCTGATTTATTATTTAGGGATCGATCAAAGCATTCCCAACCTCGAACATCATACGCTTTTTTTTGAGAATGATCTTGATGAACATATCGATTCTATATATGAAGAAAAAAAATGGCCACAGAGGCCTCTCTTTTATTCCTGTTGCCCTTCCAAAACAGACAGTACTTTAGCTCCCCCGGGCAAAGAGAACTTATTCCTTCTAATGCCGTTGGCAATCGGGATTGACGATGGAGAAACTACACGTGAACTATATTTGAACAACATGCTTTCAAGGATAGAAAGGCATACAGGGATACAAGATCTACGGTCAAAGATCGAATACAAAAGAAGCTACTGTGTCAGCGATTTTATTTCGGATTATAATGCCTATGGTGGGAATGCCTATGGATTGGCTAATACGCTAGGTCAGACTGCAGTCCTAAAGCCCAAAATAAGAAACAAAAGATTGAAAAATTTATTCTACACAGGTCAATTGACGGTTCCCGGACCTGGGATCCCTCCATCCATAATTTCAGGTAGAATTGTTGCAAACGAAATAATCAAACTAAAAAAATAAAACCATGAAACAGCTGTTTGACGAACTTTCATACTCGGTTAGCAAGATAACAACCCAGAAATATAGCACTAGTTTTTCCTTGGGAATCCTGTCGCTGAAACCCTCAATTCGATCTGCAATATATGCCATATATGGGTACGTGAGATTAGCCGATGAAATCGTGGATAGTTTTCATGGATATGATAAAGAGAAGCTCTTGAGCCGGTTAAAAACAGAAACCTATGTTGCACTTCACGAGGGGATATCCCTTAATCCAATCCTTCAATCCTTTCAAGAAACGGTAAATCTTTTTAAAATAGACATAATACTAATTGAAAAGTTTTTGCATAGTATGGAAATGGATCTGCGGAAAATAGACTACAATTCAGCGCTATATGAAGAATATATTTTTGGTTCCGCGGAAGTAGTCGGGTTGATGTGCCTGCAAGTTTTTACGGATGGCGACGCCGAAAGGTATAAAGAATTGGAACCTTATGCAATGAAATTAGGCTCCGCTTTTCAAAAAGTTAATTTTTTAAGGGATTTGAGGGATGATTATCAGGTTTTGGGAAGGACCTATTTTCCAGATATCGATATGCGCATATTTGATAATTGCGTGAAATGTCGGATTGAAAAGGAAATAGAAGAAGAGTTTAGAATTGCTTTTGTTGGAATTAAGAAACTGCCCAGCTCCGCTAGGTTCGGTGTATATTTAGCTTATAGGTACTATTTGTCATTGTTCCAAAAAATAAAAAGAAGATCCTCCAAAGAGATATTGAATAATAGGATTCGGGTTCCCAATGCCGAAAAGGCATACGTGGCGTTCAAAAGTTATGTACGATATAAAACGGCTTTTTTATGATGAATATAGCTGGTTTGCTCATTAGTTCAGTATTCTTTTTAAGGATTTTTAGTCCAATTGCTGTAGAAGATGTGAGGTCTAATTACAGCAAGTTGGTATCAAACCGGGCATTGTGCGAAAGAATGATTGGAGAATTGATGGAATCTAAAAACAATTCGGCTACTCATCTGGGATATTTAGGTGGATTGCAAACTATTTGGGCCAATCATGTTTTTAGTCCGATTAGCAAACTCAAAACATTCAGAGAAGGAAAGAAAAACATCGAGAAAGCGATCAAAAAAGAACCTGAGAATGTTGAATTGAGGTTTATCAGGCTTTCTGTCCAAAAAAATGCTCCATCCTTTTTAGGGTACAAATCAAACATAAATGAGGATTCCGCTTTTATTAAGGAAAACAGTCTCCAAATTAGGTCGGAGATTCTTCTTAAGATGATAGGGACACTTTTAAAAGATTAATTTATGAGAAATCGGCTATACAGAGAGCAACAATTGAATTGTGACGTCGAAGAAGCCTGGCGTTTTTTCTCTTCTCCCAAGAACCTTTCCAAGATTACGCCTAAAGGTATTGGTTTTACAGTGCTGTCGGAATATGTCGCTGAGGAGATTGCTGAGGGTACGATCATCGATTATATCGTTTCTCCGTTACTTACAATCCCTTTGAAGTGGAGGACAAGAATCACCCATGTTGAACACAATAAATGTTTTATTGATTTACAGGAGAAAGGACCTTATAAGTACTGGAGGCATCTTCATGAATTCTTCCCCAATAAAGATGGGGTCTTGATGAAGGATACGGTAGATTACGAACTGCCTTTCGGCCTGGTAGGACAGATTGCACATTTGCTGTTAGTGAAAAGGAAATTGACGGATATTTTCGATTTCCGGCGCTACACCATAGAAAAACTCTTTAACCCAATTAACAACTGATATGGCTTTTTTAATCGTAATGATCACATTTACATTGATGGAAGGGGCAACCTGGATTATCCACAAATATGTCATGCACGGTTTCCTTTGGTTCCTGCACAGAGACCATCACGACCACAGCAGTGAGGGCGCTTTTGAAAAGAACGACTACTTTTTCGTAATATTTTCCATACCAACGATTGCTTTGATGTATTTCGGGTCGGTAGAAAATTTCAATTACCTGTTCCATATCGGTTTAGGCATTTTGCTGTACGGAATGGCTTATTTTTTTGTGCACGATATTTTTATCCATCAAAGGGTAAAATTTCTGTCCCAGACCCAAAATCCCTATTTTTTGGCACTCCGCAGGGCACACAAGCAACATCACAGGCATATCGGGAAAGAAGACGGGGAATGTTTTGGATTTCTTTTCGTTCCATTCAAATATTTTAAAATGTACTTTAACTCTGGAAAAAAATGATGGCTTATACCTATTCCGCAATATTGTTCTTTACGGTCATCATATGTTTCATTGCCTCATACGATAAACGAATTTATTTTAATCGTCATTTTGGGGAGTTTTTAAAATCTGCAATTATTGTTGCCATTCCTTTCATCGCTTGGGATATATGGTTTACGGCAAAAGGTGTTTGGTGGTTCAATACCGATTATACGCTCGGAATAGTACTGGCTGGGTTACCGATCGAGGAATGGCTTTTTTTTATCTGTATTCCGTTTTCATGTATATTTACCTATTTCTGTTTCGAGAAGTTCTTTAGGTTGGGATGGCTATCTGGGTTTAATAACCTGATTGTTTTTATCAGTGTGGTAATCTGTTCGGTTATGGCATTGTTGCATTATGATAAAATATACACACTTATCACGGCAATCGCTACCCTAACAACCTTAATCTACCTGCATTTTATTGTTCGGGCAGAATGGATTGGAAAAGCATCGCTAGTATTTACGGTTTTGATGTTGGGTTTCCTTCCAGTAAACGGCGTACTGACAGGAACCGGATTGGAATCGCCCATAGTGAACTACAACCCCCGGGACTTTCTTGGGGTACGCATATTAACGATACCAATTGAGGATGCCGTCTATGGATATACGCAATTCCTTTTGGTTCTCTATTTTTTTAAATTATTTAAAAAAAGAAATGATGGTCATAAAAAATAGGATTTTGGTAATCGCATTTTCTGTGGTTCTGTTTACGTTTCTAAATTCGTGTTCATCCATTCCCAAAGGTGCTGAAGCGGTAAAAAACTTTGAAATGGGTCGATACCTGGGAACTTGGTATGAAATTGCCCGGTTTGATTTCAGTTTTGAAAAGGATCTGGACAATGTTTCCGCTCAATACAGCTTGAACGATGATGGCTCTGTTAAGGTATTGAACAGCGGTTACAACTACAAGAAGGGGAAATGGAAAAAAGCCATTGGTTTAGCAAAATTTAGCGATAATATGCATATTGCTGAATTAAAAGTAAGTTTCTTCGGCCCTTTTTATTCGGGATACAACGTCATTGCATTGGACGAAAATTATCGATATGCGCTGGTTGCTGGAAAAAGTTTGAAATATTTATGGATTTTATCAAGGACAAAAGATATACCCGATGGGATTAAAAAAAGCTTTCTAGACAGTGCGCAAAGGATTGGTTATGACACCTCTAAACTGATTTGGGTAAAGCACGATAGGACCGATAACCCATTCCTAAATGAGAAATAAATTTTATAGGGATGGCTATATTTCTGTAGGTCTAAATCTTTTGAACCTTAAGCACTTATTTAAAATTCAATTCAAAATATAAAAATTTACATTTTTTAAAAAAAATGTTTCAATTGCAAAAATTATATAAAAATAATAGTTCTTGTACAAAGATCTAAAGTTTAATCATTTTCATGTAATTAATAGTGACCATGATTTTTAGTTGTTCCTAAATAAGTCTATTAAAAATTTAAACGTTAAATTTGCCCAATAAATAGCTTCAAAGCTATTTGTTATTGGGATAGTGGAATCTAATATTGATTTAAATCGGTCCCAATCTTTTGGGGTAATATCTGATGTTTCGTTAAAATAATGATCGGTTGAAACGAAATCTAATTTGTTAAGGATTTTAGCAATATATGGTTTTCCCAAGGATGATCCTTGGAGAACATAATGTACACATAATGCCTGTTGTTCAGAATGTAGATTGCTGAGGATTTTCATTTCCTTCACCTCAGGTAAATCCAATTTTAAAGCGACAAAGTCATTCTCAATTTGTTTTAAGCCTTGGAAGAATGGATAAGCTTCCGAAAATTGTTGTACATGTGAATTCGTAAAGTGATGTATCTCTTTGTTAAAAACATAGAACTTTTTTAATAGATCCGTGTAATCTTTTTCAGAATTGATATTTCGGATATAATTAATTACCAATGCTTCGGAAATTTGATGCAATTCTTTAGTTTCTTGCTTTAAATAATCGGAAATTTTCATTAAATAAATTTAATAATATATGACTTGTCTTTAATCAAAATAGGTTGGAATTCAAAAGTTATTTGGGAGGGAACATCAGTTTTACACAAGTTCCGGTTCCAATTTTACTTTTAATGGTGATATCAATTCCTAATTTATCAGCTATTCTTTTAACAATGGACATTCCAATTCCTGAGCCTTCATAGCCTGAGGAGTTAGACATGCGCTTAAACATTTCATAAATAGATGTTAGTTCTTCTTCTTCAATACCTATTCCATTGTCTGAAACAGTATAGATTATCCCATTATCGGTCATAAAAGAATCTATAGTGACCAATGAAGAATCCACTTTTGAAGAGTATTTTATGGCATTGCCAATTATGTTTAAAAACAATTGATAGAGCAAAGTTTTCTCACCAAATACAGGAATTAAGCTATTGACATTCACCTCCACATTATTCGAACCATATCTATTTTTGCTCATATTGATAATTTCATACACAAAGTTTTCAGGTTCTACCACTTCTTTTTCAAAATTAAATGAGCTTGCTTTTGAGAATTGATGGATCTTATCAAGCATATTCATAATGATGTGTACGGAATCCAGAATATTTGTGGTCATTTTCTTTAAGAGCTGAGGATTGACATCCTGCCGATATTGAAGAAATTCAGTTGAAACCTTTATTGCAGAAAGAGGATTCTTTAAATCATGGCTAATGGTATAAGCATAGGTATCCAGGGCATTGTTCATTTCAATCAACTGTGTATTCAATGAATCAATTTCAGCAGCTTTATTTAACATCGAGTCCCTTAGAATTTCTCTGATGCGTGAAATAAAATGCAAGTGTTTGGAACCCCATTTTCTGGACGTTCCGTTCACTCTTTCGCGCCAAGCATTGAACGAAGAACGTGGTGATGGTTTAAGGGTTCCTGTTGACTTGTCTTCTTCATAAAATTTTTCAGGTTTTCCTGCCCATTCTTTATTTAACAGGATTTCTTTTCTAAACCAAATGATAAAGAAATCCTTTTTATGGTCAATACTGGCAAAAGTTAGACCGGCAATTGTATTTCCAAAAGCCTCATATATATGTTTTTGTGAGGATAACGAGTGAGTTGTAAAGATGTGATCTTGGGCTAATTCTTTTAGTTGGGGGACTTGAGATCTCAACGTTTCCTTTTCCGGATGTAAACCTTCCAGGAAAACAGAGTCTTCAAATCCAATGGCGATTCCATCCGCTTCCAAGATATGTATAAGGGTTTTTGAGAATTCCCTTAATTCAGGGAAAATATTGGTCTTTAGTAAAACCTTTTCCTTCAGCTGAAGTTCAAGTTCCTGAACTTCTTTAAGATAATGCATCCTTTCATTATCTTCCAACTGTTGAAATTTATTTGCCGCAAAATTTGTCGCCATTAAAGAGAAATTACGGATACTTAGATCTATATGTTTTGGTGTTTCATGTTGGCAACATACCAGTCCCCAAAGTTCTCCTTTAATCATGATGGAAAAACTAATGCTGGATCGAAAGCCTGCATTTTTTAGGTATTGTAAATGAATAGGCGACAATCTTCTGATAGACACATCCTGAAGGTTGATTTCCTTATTTTCAAGAGAACTGATCCGTGAACCATCGGCATCAGTATCAACAATAAAGCGGCAATGTCTTGTTTTATAAAGTTCCCGTGCCTGTCTTGGAATATCAAATTCTGGATAATTCAACCCCAAATAAGAATTTAAGTTCGGTCTGTTTAAAGTTTCAGCGATGACAATTCCACTACTATCTTCATTGAATTGGTATACCATCACCCTATCAACCTCTAAATTTTGGGAAAGGACTTCCGATAAAACATTCCAAATGTCCTTTTCTTCATTTTGAAGTTCTATCAATTTATTGTTGATAATACTGTTGTCGTTATTTTGAATGGTTGAGATCTCAAATTCTAAGTTTATTGTATCAAAGGAATTTGAGATACTTAAATAGAAAGGATTGCCTTCAACCTCAATTAATCTTGTATGTCTCTTATAATCAGATTGCCTACTTAATTCTTTAATGGTATTTAATATGAATTCCTTTTCTGCTAAATTTACAATAAATGAATTGGATAAGGATTGACCTATAAGATTCTTTGAGGATACTTTTGGGAGGTAATTTTGAATATTTTCACTAACTGCTTCAATAATAGAAAACTGATTAATAAAAATTACAAATCCTAAATCTTGAATCTTACCTAGAAATTGGATCTTTTCATCCTCACAATTTATCTTTTCCATTTATGTTAATCTATTAGTTTGTAGAAATTCTTAAAAAGCAAATTAAGAAAATCAGTTCCTAACAAAGTAAGCAGAAAAATTTAAAAAATATGTTAAAACATATCGATATTTAATATAATATAAATCCCTAATCTTTCCTTTGTCTTTATGATATACCAAACAAGGTCTTATGGAGTAAATATAGTTCTCAAATTAAAAAATATTTGTAGACTTAAACTCGGGGATCTAATTTAATCGTATCTCTAATAAATCTTATTTATTTCTTTTGGGGGATCTCAGTAAATAAAAATGGTTGCCATATTTTGATAACAAATCTGAGGACAGAAAGGGAAATAAAATTGAAAAGATTAATTTCAAACATGTATAAAACCGGTAAAAACAATTTCAAAAATTTGTTAAACTGGTCAATTGGAAGGGGAAAGGTGTAGATAAGTGAAATATTCTGAAGGCGGTTTTAAAAGCTAATAAAAATTTAATATCAAAAGCCAGAAAATTGTACTTCCTGGCTTTTTGATAATTTAGAGCTTTAATTCCCCTTCTTCACCAATATCTTCTTTACTTCCTGTAAGGGCATTTTTCAACATACCAAATAAGGTGGCAATTTTATTGGAGCCAGAATCCCAATAGTGTGCTTCATCTGGTTTTACTTTTAATAATTTAATATTTGGATCTTCCTTTCCTTTTTCAAACCAGCCTTCCATCATCTTACTCCAATATCTATCAATTCTTACTTGATCTCTACTTAGTGTTGCAGTGCCATTAATACTTAAAAAAGTATAGTTTTTAGGATCGGCATAAAAGACTGAAATTTTATCATTCTTTTCTAGGTTTTTATGCGTTTCACTTTCTGCAGAACAGATATACCATATATTTCCATCTTCATCCACTTCTTGTCTGCTCATAGGTACTCCATGAGGGTAAGAAGAATGTGGAGTGAAAGTGCAAATTGTACCGATGTCAATTTGATCAACAATGGATTTTAATTTGTCATGAGCTTCTTGATCTCTAATTATTTTCTCTGCCATAATATGTTCTTTTTAGTTCAACACTTAAAAGATCACAATTGTTTAGTTAAAAATTGTCAGAACATTTATTCAATTTTTTTGTTCAAGAAATGAAAGTATACTCCATGCTTTTTAAAATAAAAAGGATAATTAAAAACCATAAAATTCACGCTATGAAAAAAGGAAAAAAACCTTATGCACCACATATTGACAAGCATGTTGTGGATAATATGAACAAGGTAATGACCACCAACGATGGTGTTCCTGTTTATGATAACAACAACACGCTCAAAGTTGGTGACCGAGGTCCATCATTACAGCAGGATCAAATATTCTTTGACAAGTTAATGCATTTTGATAGGGAGAGAATTCCAGAACGTGTAGTTCATGCAAGAGGTTCAGGCGCTCATGGTGTTTTTGAGGCAACAGCTGATATTTCTGAATATACAACTGCGAATTTTCTTAAGATGGGTACTACCACCCCAGTTTTTGCTCGTTTTTCCACAGTTGCCGGTTTTAAGGGGTCAACAGATTTAGCCAGAGACGTTCGTGGATTTTCCGTGAAATTTTATACTCAAGAAGGAAATTATGATTTCGTAGGGAACAACATTCCTGTTTTCTTCATTCAAGATGCTATGAATTTCCCGGATGTTATCCATGCTGTGAAGCCTGAGCCTAACAATGAAATTCCTCAAGCTGCTTCAGCTCATGATACTTTTTGGGACTTTATTTCTTTAATGCCTGAAGCTGCACATATGTCTCTTTGGGTGATGTCAGATCGTGCAATTCCTAGGAGCTTAAGAATGATGGAGGGTTTTGGAGTACACACCTTTAAATTTTTAAATGCTGAGGGAAAATCTACATTTGTTAAATTTCATTGGAAGCCAAGATTGGGGGTACACTCTGTAGCATGGAATGAAGCTCAGAAAATCTCAGGATTTGATGCAGACTTTCATAGAAGGGACTTATGGGAAGCGATTGAAAACGGTGAATTCCCACAATGGGATTTGGGAGTTCAATTAATTCCTGAAGAAGATGAAATGAAATTCTCTTTTGATATTTTAGACCCAACTAAAATTATCCCTGAAGAACTTGTTCCTGTTAAGATTATAGGAACTATGACGTTGAACCGTAATCCAGAGAATTTCTTTGCAGAAACAGAACAAGCTGCATTTGATCCAGGAAGAGTAGTACCAGGAATTGATTTTTCTGATGACCCATTACTTCAAGGGAGAATATTCTCATACATGGATACACAAAATTATAGATTAGGTGGACCAAATTTCCATGAATTACCGATCAATAGGCCGATAAATGGCAAACACAACAATCAAAAGGATGGATTTGCAAGAATGGATATATTGAAGGGCAATACAAGTTATTTTCCGAATAGTCAAGGCAATGGATGTCCATTCCAAGCTATGTTGAAAGGGGAGACAGGTTATCAAACAGGGAAACAGCAGGTTGATGGTAAAAAAGTGAGAGCTAGGTCAAGCTCATTTGCAGATCACTTTACTCAAGCTAGATTATTTTTTAATTCTTTAAGTCCTGAGGAGCAAAACCATGTTATCAATGCTTTTAGTTTTGAGCTTTCGAAAGTAAATAGTGAAGATGTCAGAAAGCGTGAATTGGCAATCTTAAATCAAGTGGATCCAACATTGGCAAAAGCTATTGGGAAAAACTTAGGATTGACACCAATGAAATCTCTTGATCCTCTTACTTTACAATTTGCAAGGCAAAATCACCCAAATTATCCAATAAAGCCTAATAAACCCGAGGTCGAAAAGTCTGAATTCTTGAGTATGAAGGTTAAGGGTGATGAGGGTAATATTCGTAGCCGGAAAATTGCATTTTTGGTGGATGATGGTGTGAGTAAAGCATCGGTAGATAAAATGAAAAAAAGACTTGAGAAAGATGGTGCTATGGCTGTGCTGATTTCTTCGCATGTGGGTAATTTGAAATATAAGGAAGGTGGGGAAGAACCAATACAGCATAGTTATCTAACCGATGTATCGGTTTGTTTTGATGGTTTTTATACTCCTGATGGCGATTCAGTAGCCAAGTTGGCTCAAAACCCAGATTATCTTCAATTTATTAATGAAGGTTATCGTCACTGTAAAGCAATTGCATTTGCCAAAGGGGCAGAGCAATTAGCAGCAAAATCTTTTATAGAAAAAGATCAAGGTGTAATATTTGAGTCAGATTCAAATTGGACAGATGCATTTGTTAATGCACTTAAAAAGCATAGGGTATGGGAAAGAGAAAACCCTAGACAAGTCCCTTCATAATATAGTAAAAGAAGACCTAAGCAGTTAGGTCTTCTTTTTTTTACAGAATGATTTATGATTTTATCATTTTCTTGATTTCTTCAATATCATCAATTTCATGGGGTAATTTATCTTTGCGCCATCTTAAAATCCGAGGAAATCTTAAAGCTACACCAGATTTGTGTCTGTTACTCAAAGCAATTCCTTCAAAAGCAATTTCGAAAACCAATTCTGGTTTTACAGTTCTAACGGGTCCAAATTTTTCCAGGGAATTAGCTCTTACAAACTTACTTACCTCAGCAATCTCAACATTGCTGAGTCCGGAGTAAGCTTTTGCAATAGTTACCAATTTATCGCCATCCTTTACAGCAAAAGTATAATCTGTATAATGGCCACTGCGTCTGCCGCTACCACGTTGGGCGTAAATCAATACTGCATCTATAGTCATGGGATCCACTTTCCATTTCCACCAATAACCTTTTTTGCGACCGACCTGGTACTCCGAATCCTTAGCCTTAAGCATAAGACCTTCGGCGTTGATGGTTCCTGAATTTTCACGAATATCCTTTAATTCCTCCCAATTTTTGACCATTATTTCTTTAGAAATAATAAAATTGGGAGAATTAATAGATTGGAGAAGCTGTGATAATCTTTCCCTGCGTTGAGATAAGGGGAGATGACGGATATCTTCACGGTCGATTTCCAATAAATCAAATGCTATAAATTTAATGGGAACTTCTTCCATCAACTTTTTGCCGATGTTTTTACGGTTTAATCTTCTCTGCAATTGGTTGAAGTTCATTACTCCTAATTCATCATAAGGGACAATCTCCCCATCGATCACAAAATCTGCATTCAATGTATCAAATTGATTCATCAATTCTGGGAATTGCTCATTGACCATTTCCTCGCCACGGGACCAAATAAATGTTTCGTTTTCTCTGTGAATGATCTGACCACGGATTCCATCCCATTTATATTCAATTTGCCAATCGTCCGGTTTTTCAATATTTTCAAGATCATCAGTCAATGGATTTGCCAAACAAAATGGAAAAGGAGCAGATAAATTGATATTGATATGTTCTCCTTTAATAAAATCTTCGAATTTCATTTTTTCAGGATCCCAATCAGACATGAGACTATGGGCAACTAGGTTTGCATCTACATTGTAATATTTTGCAAATGCATTGATTAAGGATTTTGAGGATACACCTATCCTAAAACTACTTCCCAGAAGTTTATTGAATACAAAACGTTCAGTCTGATCTAAGTGATCCCAAGCATCAATAATATATGATTTGACTCCATTTTCAGTTTTTGTTGTCAATGAAACAATCTCGTTCATCCATTCATCCAAAGATTTGTCTATGGTTTTGGTTGCCGGAGGAATAATTAAAGATATTGTTTCAGCTAAATCTCCGACGGCAAGATAACTTTCTTGGAATAACCAATCTGGAACTTCCGAAATCTGTGTTGCCCATTGGCGCATAAATGAAGTCTTAACTGATCTTCTGGGTCTTTTTCCTGTAAATAATCTTAAAAACCAATATTTATCAAGTTCGGTAGATTCCTCCAAAAAATCCTCAATAGCAATGATCTTGCTTCCAGTTTTGTTAGTGCTATCCAATGCATTGATAAGTTTTGCCAATACCTTCATACTTATTATTTAATTATTGTTTCATCAATTTCCTCATCGGAGCCAAACTCTGTTGTAATCTCAAACGCTTCGGTACCCATTTCATTCAAATACCTAGTGAATTCTGACTTAAATCCATGTGTGACAAATACTTTTTCTGCATTTGTTTCTTTTATTGCAGTAAGTAGACCTTGCCAGTCTGCATGATCACTTATTGCAAAACCAGCATCGGCCGATCGCCATCGTCTTGCACCGCGTACCTGCATCCATCCAGAACAAATAGCTGTATATGATTTTGGAATTCCTTTCAACATATTTGATCCAAATAGGGAAGGAGGCACAATAATTATAGAGTTTGGTAGATCTTTAGGCTTATTCGAAAAATCTATAGTTTCATAATCAGGTAAATATATGCCAGAATCGATAAACGCTTTATTGATCCTTTCAATGGCATAATGAACATATATTTTCCCAACACCCTCTACAGCTTTCATAATTCTCTGCGCTTTTCCCAATGCATAACCAACTAATATTGAAGTTATTCCATTGCTTTGGTTATTTAATACCCAGTCTGAAAGATTCTTATTCATCTGTTCTACCGAAAGCCAATTGTAAATTGGTAAACCAAATGTACTTTCGGTTATAAATTCATGGCAACGAACGGGCTCAAATGGTGTACTTATCCCATCTGCTTGAATCTTGTAATCACCAGAAGCTACTGTAATTTTGTCTTTGTATTCCATTCTAACTTGTGCAGAACCAATAATATGTCCTGCGGGGTGCAAGGACACTTTGACCCCATTCATTAAAATCTCTTGATTGTAATCCAGGGTTTGGACCCTAATATCAGATCCTAGTCTTAATCTTAAAATCGGTTCTGTTAATGGATGGCATAGGTATTTTTTCATCCCAATTCTTGCATGATCAGAATGAGCATGAGTAATAATTGCATTATCTACAGGTAACCATGGGTCAATGTAAAACTTGCCTTGCGGACAATAAATACCTTCTCTTCTAAATTCCAACATGTAGCTAAGTCATTTGATATCAATAGAACAGGATTTTTTTCAAATTGTTCAGAACTTTTAGATGATGGTATTGTTTTACTAATAAATTTAGTAAATTTGTTTTTGTTCACTAATATATTGAGCATATGTTTGGATTTGATGATAAATTGGAAATATTAGCTGATGCGGCAAAATATGATGTTAGTTGCAGTTCAAGTGGGGGAAAGCGAACAAATAATGGTGGGATAGGAGATGCTTCAGCAAGTGGAATTTGCCATACCTATACTGAAGATGGGAGATGTGTTTCATTATTAAAGATCTTAATGACCAATTATTGTATTTATGATTGTTCGTTTTGTGTGAGTCGGAGGAGCAATGATGTTCAAAGGGCAGCATTTTCTGTGAAAGAAGTAGTAGATCTTACCATGAACTTTTATAGACGAAATTATATTGAGGGTTTATTTTTGAGTTCTGGGATTTTTAAATCGGCGGATTATACGATGGAAAGATTGATGTTGGTGGTAAAGAAACTTCGAACAGAAGAAAGGTTCAATGGCTATATCCACTTGAAAGCAATTCCTGGAGCTAGTGAAAATTTATTAAAAGAAGCAGGATTATACGTGGACCGGATGAGTGTAAATCTAGAAATCCCAACGGAAGAGGGTTTGAAATTAGTGGCTCCTGAAAAAGATCATCAAACTGTTATTGAACCATTATCTATCGTTCAAAATGAAATCCAATCCTTGCAACGTGATAAGAAGATGTTCAAAAAGGTTCCTCATTTCGTGCCGGCAGGACAAAGTACTCAAATGGTTATCGGCGCTACACCCGAAAATGATCTTCAGGTCATGGAAACTGCCAGCAGGTTCTATAAAGAATTCAATCTCAAACGGGTTTATTACTCAGGATATATTCCAATAAATTCAAATGATAGTCTATTGCCAAAAATTGGAACTGCTCCACCTTTGGTGCGAGAAAATAGACTTTATCAAGCAGATTGGTTATTGCGATTTTATGGATTTTCTCTAAATGAAATTTTAAACAACAACCACCAACATTTGGAATTGGAAATCGATCCAAAACTTTCTTGGGCATTGAGAAATCCTCAATTCTTCCCAATTGATGTCAATACTGCGGAATATAGATGGATTATTAGAATTCCTGGAATTGGAAGGCAATCTGCTCATAAAATTGTTCAAGCCAGAAAATATGGGAAACTTCGGGAATATCAATTAAAGAAAATGGGAATAGCCTTTAACAGGGCCAAATATTTTATGGTTTGCCAAGATATGATTGTCAATACGGGATTTATTTATCCAGATGCTATTAAGAAGGCTTTATTGGATCACCATCCGGAGCCTAGGGTCTCGAATTCCGAATCACAGTTAAGCCTGTTCTGATGGATTACGTTTTTGATGGTAGTTTCAACGGTTACCTATGCTGTGTATTCGAGGCATTTGAGAGAAAAGAGTTTTATGTTACTCCTAAAGTGCTGGACATGATAGAACCAAATATTTTCAATCAACAGAGACAAGTTATGACCGTCCCTGAAAAATCTTCCCGTATTTTGAAAGGAATCGAAAAGATAATAGGAAAGAAGGACCTGAACATTTTCTATCATAATTTTCTTGCAGATCAAAAAGGAGCATGGGAAATAGGTTTTAGGACTATCATTCGTTTATTTAAGTATGGTAAAATTGACATTCGGGACTACGGAAACCCTGAAATTTTGCAGATACACAAAACCATTAAACAAGTAAGTCGAGAAAGGCATAGAATGAAAGCATTTGTGAGATTCGTCAAATCTTCAGATGGTCTCTACACAGCGCTCATTGAGCCAGATTTAAATGTTTTACCTTTGATTATCCCATTTTTTAAGAATCGGTTTTCTGATCAGGATTGGTTGATTTATGATATCCGAAGAAATTACGGATATCATTATGATGGACGGGAGATTCACGAAGTCCTTACCTCTGAGAACCAGGAAATCGAAAATCCATATGCCTTAGAATTGGATCTTGACTCAAGAGAAACGGAATTTCAACATTTATGGAAAACCTACTTTAAGAGTACGAATATTGAAGAAAGGAAAAACATCAAATTACACCTGAGACATGTACCCAAAAGATATTGGAAATATTTAGTGGAAAAGCAATAATTGCGCATTTCCATGCCTAGGTATTTCAACTTCTTTTCAGGTTACTTATCGATAATTTGCCACCAAAAGCTTGTAATGAACAAAACCTAGATTTGTGGCTTGTATTGGTTCATTTTTCAAATATGTAAAGGTTAAAACATTTTTTGAAAACAAGCCTGGGCGTATATCAAGAAGTACCGTGAATTGGAGTTTTTTATGTCGACAGCTTCCACTTATTATAGGATTTCTTGTAGGGCAATTATGCCCTCTTCCAGCTCTTTTTCAGAAAGTGAACCATAGCCTAACCTGATACCATATATGGTCTCATTGAAGCTATAGGTATCGGGACTGATGATCTTGATTCCCTGGCTATTAAGTTTTTTGGGAATTTGGGACCAATCCACGGACTTATTGGGTACAATCCAGAAAGCCAAACCACCTTCGGGAACTGAATAAGTTGCTCTGTCCTCCATGTATTTTTTGAGCAAACCGGCCATAAAATCCCTTTTGGCTTTGTAGTGGTGAGACGCCTTTTTGATATGGCGTTTTATGGTGCCATCCTTGATAAGTTGCAGAACTGCCTGTTCCATAATACTGTCTCCTTGAACATCAATAATCTTTCGCAAACTACTTACCCTCTCCATCAGGGCTTCGTCATGGGTTACTAAATAACCTATGCGAAGGGCAGGCGCAACCACCTTGCTCATGCTGCCTATATATACATAATTTTTCAGTTCGCCGAAACTTGACAAAGGCAATACAGGGCGGTAACCAAAATGGAACTCGTTATCATAATCATCCTCGATAATCGTAAAACCGTATGCGTTGGAAAGCTGTATCAATTCCAACCTTCTCTTCAGACTCAATGTCACAGTAGTCGGATATTGATGGTGCGGGGTAACGTAAATTGCCCTTACCTTTTTACCCGATTTCAGATAGGCAATAACCTCTTCGATCAGCAAGCCGTCCTTGTCTACGCCTACCGGCAACAATGTTGCACCTGCATTCTCAAAGGCGGACCAAGCAGGCTTATATCCTGGGTTTTCAACGATTACATAATCATTTTCTGTAAACAGATATTGAGCTGTCAGATACATCGCCATTTGACTGCCTCGGGTGATACAGATATTATGATGATCGACCTGCATGCCTCTCTGATGATTGAGCATTTGCACTATGGATTTTCGAAATTCCAGATCACCTAATTCATTGCCATATCCCATCATTTGCCAACGTGCTTTTTGGTTGAAGATCTGACGGTAAGCCCTTGCCAATTCTGTGATGGGAGCAATTTTACTGTCTGGGCTTCCATCATCAAACTGCAAATGATAATGTTTGTTTATAGCATTTTTTGCATTAAGAGTGCCACGTTTGCTTTTTTTGCCTCCCATAAAATCGGGCAAGGTATCGGACACAAAAGTACCCTGTCTCTCTTTGGGAGTTAACCAGCCTTCCATGATCAGTACGTCCAACGCTTCTACAACGGTATTCCTATTGACCTTCAAGAGCTGTGCAAGTTTTCTGCTTCCGGGCAGCGCCTCGCGTGGCATTAACCTGCCGGATTGGATATCATTTATAATGGCATCGGCAATCTGCAGATAAATGGCTTTATCTGATTTTCCATCTAATAATATTTCAAATTTCCAACCTCTCAGCATCTGGACTATCTAATTATATAAAAACTGTATCATTTTAATGGTCCAAATGTACAATACTTTTGTATAGCAATATTGCAATAAACAATAAATAATTTAATTATGTCAAAATTAGAAACTGCCACAGAAGTAAAAAAATCGATCCACGCAGAACAGAAACAGTTCAGCTCAAAGGATTTCCATCAGACCTTTGCAAGACCATCCTTTGTTAGAACCTCACACGTCATCCACAAAAATGTTGAAAATGCAGGTATCCACAATCAGTTTTCGGAAGAAAGAAAGCACCCAGTTTTCTTTGTGGACCTGCCAAGCAAAAACGTAAGCATGACCATAGGTGGCCTGTTGCCAGGACAAAAAACTCACAAACACCGCCATACATACGAAACCATTTTGTATGTGCTTGAGGGAAAAGGATCAACGCTTGTAGAAGATGAAATCGTAGAATGGCAAGCAGGGGATGCAGTTTACATTCCATCTTGGGCTTGGCACCAGCACCACAACCTAAGCGAAGTCGAGGCTGCAAAATACATCGCTTGTGAGAATGCCCCGCAACTTCAAAACCTAGGAGTGGCATTACGTGAAGAAGAGGGAAGAGATTTTTAACCTTAAATCGAGATAAGAAATGAATGAAGTCCCAATTAAAGGTGTAATTGCATATCCGGTTACACCATTCGACGATAACGAGAATATTGATATCCCACTATTCAGAAAACAAGTGGAACGCTTGATTAGGGTAGGTTCTCAAGGCATTGCGCCATTGGGAAGTACGGGTGTCATGCCTTACCTCAGCGATGATGAAAAAGAGTCTTTGACTGAAACCTGCTTACGACAGGTAGCCGGCAGAGTACCAACATTGGTCGGTGTTTCAAACCTTACCACGGAGAAAACTGTTTACCATGCGCAATTTGCCGAAAAAGCCGGTGCCACGGCCGTAATGGTTATCCCTATGAGTTATTGGAAATTGAGCGATGATGAAATTGCAAAACACTATGACACTGTTGCGTCTAAGATTTCCATTCCGATTATGGCCTATAATAACCCTGCCACCAGTGGCGTGGATATGTCCCCAGCACTTTTGAAGCGTTTGTTAGAAATCCCAAATGTTACGATGATTAAGGAAAGTTCGGGTGATATTCTACGTATGCATTCTTTAAGAAAAGAATTAGACGATGGAGTGGCTTTTTTCAACGGTTCCAATCCCTTGGCATTATCCGCTTTTGCAGCAGGTGCAAGAGGATGGTGTACGGCTGCGCCGAATCTGATACCAGAACTCAATCTAGCTCTTTATGATGCTATACAGGAAAATGATCTTGAAAAAGCACAGCAGGTATTCTACAAACAGGTTGACCTGTTGAAATTCATTGTTGCCAAAGGTTTGCCCCGTTCCATCCAGGCAGGTCTAGATCTATTGGGAGTTGGCGGAGGGGGATTCAAAAGCCCATTGCAACCCCTTGATGCAGATGAAATAGCAGAACTGGATAGGATACTTTCAACAATAGACAATGAAGTCTACCAATATTAAATGTCATATAATCAAAGTAAAATGGAAAAAGCAATTTTTTATCACGCAGGTTGCCCTGTATGCATAAGTGCGGAACAGGACATTTTGACCCTCATACCCGAAGGTCAGATTATGGTAATCCATTTGGGTATGGAAAGATCTAAAGTAGACGAAGCGGCGGCATCAGGTGTAAAATCTGTTCCAGCCTTAGTTCTCCCCAATGGGAATGTATTACATATTAACTTTGGGGCTTTCATAGAAGAGCTAAGGTAATAACTATCTATAGCCCGAAGATGTGAATTTTTCGGGCCTATAGATCATTGTCCACAGCTAAATGATATACTATATGAATCCACATTCAAAAAACAATCATCCAGATGCTAAGGCATCGGACAAGGTTAAAGTAACCGTGACCATTAATGGCACCACATACCAAATCCCATGGAATAAGCAGATGCCTTTGCTGTCTGCCATGCTGCATGCTGGGATTGACGCACCGTATTCTTGTGGCAGCGGAAGATGTGGCAGCTGTACTTGTAAATTGGAGAAAGGGGAGGTACGTTTAAGGAGAAATTCTGTCCTGTCTGAAACCCACATACAGCAAGGCCTGATCTTGGCCTGTGTAGCAATGCCCATAAGTACGAGGATAAAGATAAATTATGACGAGTTCTAATCGTACTAAAACAACTGTACGGTTACCACTTTTTGGCCTGGACTACCTAATTATCCATAAACTGTACCGCCATGATAAAACGGAGATCGGATACTTTTGAGCAAATATTTAATCTTAATAAAATGGAGATCAACATCAGGAAAGTAGGTCTGGAAGATTTGGACGTTACAGCAGAGTTATTCAACCGCTATCGGGTCTTCTACCGACAGCAAGACGATTATGAAAAGTGCAAAAAGTTCATTCAAGACCGGATGAAAAACGATCAATCCCACATTTTTGTGGTTTATGCCGATGGCACTGCAGTTGGGTTTGTCCAGTTGTACAAACTTTACCATTACATCAAATTGGCCAAGCAATGGCTATTGAGCGATTTGTTTGTTCATCCCGACTACAGAGGCAAGGGCTTTTCGGTAGCGCTGATAGATAAAGCTAAGCAATGGTGCGATGAAACCGGTGCTTGCGGATTGATGCTTGAAACCGAAAAGACAAATGATATAGGCAACAGATTATATCCACGTTGCGGATTTGAATATGATGCCAACCACAACTATTACTATTGGTGGAAATAAGAGTAGGGGCAAACTTGATCGTTTGCCCTATACAAAAATTGCTACGTTGGTTGGACAAGGCGAAACCTTACCTTTTACGCATGCTCTAGTCCATTGCTGACCACTCTTTGGAGGATATATACCTTTACGAGCAAAATATAAAATAATTCAAAAATTGAGATGCAATAAGGAGAAATTTACGGTAGTTAGGTAGGTCGCTTTGATCATTTCATCCCAAAAAGTTGAGCATTATGAAATTGCAACTAAAGGGGATGGGGGTAGATCAAATAACCATTACCTTGGCAATTGATCAAGTAGCCGACATTTTCGAGAGGACCTTGCAGGAAGAGGAAGAAACCGACCAATCTTAATAGATATTGCAGAATCCCATATAAATGCACAGGCATAAAAGGAAGATTAAGGAGCGAAAAAACACAAAAATTGGTTCATTTTTCACGTTATATGTAAACGTCCATTCATGCGAATGGATGTTTACCTTATAAAAAGATTTTGATTTATTAATTTTTTAAAAACAATTCCTCAACATAATGGGTTTGGTTTATGACATTTTTTATTAATACAATTTCTTGTTGTTTTGTCAGATTCAAAACATTTTATGGAAACTCCATTGCCTTTAAAGGATTTAATATTATTCAGGTTATATACTGGTAAACCAATCTTAGAATTGGAAATTTTTGAAAATTTTAAAGAGGATCTAACATTTCTTCTGGAGGAAAAAATGATTATTCCATTAAATAAACCGCTACAATATGATTATCCTTATGACTTTGAGCTTACCGAAAGGGGTATAAAGCATCTTTTTAGGTAATCTATGTTTAAAACGGCATAAAGTCTATTTTCCTGTTTTCCAATGTGGACTATCAACTGGTTTGGATTCTGGAGAACCTTTTTGACGAAGAAAAATTGTTAATATAACTATTGAAGCAACCGATAGAAATTCGCTTTGCCAATTCTGAAAAGTTTCGAACCAAAAAGTTGGTTCACCCAAATATTCACATATCGATATGGAGGGCTTACCTTCCAGTGCATTCTCCTCCATTTTCCCCTTATAGCTGCCGAATAAATGTAATCCCCAAGATGCTATAAAAAGAATCAAAAACGCAATAGAAAGTGAGTGTTTATATATTAAGAGTCTCCATCCGCCACTTTTCACTGGCGCTGGAGCGCCTGGTCTGTAAATGGGCTCCCGATCCACCTCTTCTTTTTTGTCTATTTCCTTTGATTCAGCTGATCCAACTTGGCGAAGGAAAATAGTAAGGATAACATAAAGCGCCATCTGAAGGAATTCGCTTTGAAAATTTTCAAATGTCGCTGATATAAAATGGCCAGAAAATAAATAATCACCAAATAAAAGTTCCTTCCCATGTTTTTGATATTCACTAACACTTTCCTTCCAACCAAAGTAAATCTGACCAATCATGGCCAACAAGAACAAAGAAATAAACACGATTGATAATGAATTCCTGTAAAAAAAACTTCTATTTGCTTTCATGTCCATAAAAGATATATATAAGGAACATTTAGATCAATAATTGGTTTAGGGAACTTTTATTTTTTGATAAGCTGGCTGGGTAATGGTATAAAAAAATGCCCTCGGATAGGGAGGGGATTAAAACTCAACAAATATATTCAACATTAGATTTTATTAAGATAAAGCTTGAATTTCCCTTTTACTACATCAAATCCCTCGTCTTCCGCAAACGATGGAATCGTGAATTCAAAAGTGCCTTCAATATCCTCAGCTCCATTTTCTTTCTTTGTTATTTTGGTAAAATAGACCTTACCATCACCAAAAATGTATTGAGAATAATCTAAGTATGGATTATATCTAATAAATGAAAGGTTCTCCCTTTCGTAAATTGATATATAATCGTCCATTTTATTAATTATCTGTTTCCCTGGGAGTGATCTGATAACATACTCATGATTCAGAAGGATCTCCTTACCGACAGGAATCTTTACAAAGATAGTATGTATGGGAGATTCTTTTGAACCTTTCTTTTTCAAGGAAGCATGTAATGTAATATACCTAACTCCATTTGCATATTGGGGCAGGATATGATAATTATAATCAAATTTTGGCCCACTGCGATAGTTCAAGTCAAATGCCCTTCCTTGTTGAATAAAGGTTTCTCCATTATAAGCTATTTCGACATACCTATCATCTGGCAGGGGATTTCCTTCTTTGTCGCAGCTATTGAAAAAAATGGTTGATAGTAATAATAGAAAAAGTGTAAAGGTGGTGAATGCTTTATTTTTCATTTTAGATCTGGTTTCTGGATGAAACGAAACCTTTATCTTGAATGCTACATAGTAAAACTGATTTTTTTGAATTACAATAAAAAAAAATTCTATTCCCATTAAAGAAAGGTGAGAAACAAAAAAAACTCGGCGAAGAGGGTTATATTTCTGTATTGTCTTTGATTCAATGATTTTTTGTCATCCACTTTATCAACATAGACCGGAAGGCTAATTTTCTTAATTGATATTAGGAATCAATTTTATCTAAAGATTCAAACTGTAGGAAATAAAAACAGGCCCACTATGTCGAAGAAACGAAGGCTCCGGATAAAGGTGCGTTATTCGTCAACAAAATCGGTTGGCCTTTGGGATAGTCCTGATCGCTTGGTGGTTCCTTGGTATCAAAATGAAGGGGTCAAGGTCAGGGGGAAATGGTCTAAAGTGACAAACCTGTGAGTTTTCACAGGAGCGTTATCCACACACATGTTCATCAGAAGTCTCCAATCAGGTGGGCGCGACCGTCAAGGGAAGATTGGCAGAAAAGAGCTCTATGCGCCATGATTATGAGGATGAGATCTATACCGACCGAATATCTCACATCTTACTACATCCTGGACAGGTTGGATTAAATCTGGAAGAAATTGACCTCTAAGTGGCAGAAAGGATTCTTGAACAATAATATCATACTTACAACACAATGCTGATCAAAGGCATAAACGATGCATTTGTTTCCTAGGGATGGTTCAACGATTTTGTGCATTGGCACAGGTAGCTGACAGCTACGGCAGGCATCCAGTTATTAGAGCATCTCTAGCCGCTAATTTTCGATACTGTAAGAGGCAGCAAGGCTCGGTCTGCCGGATTATGGGTAGCTCTGGAATATGATTGGATCAGGAAGATTACCAGAACGGTGAGGGAGGGTGTCATAGATGGCAAATTATATCTAATGGCTTATTATGGCGATGTTTTCATAAATATTAGATTAGCTGGTGTTGGCAAAAATTCCTTTACTGCACGATCAAGCCACCATTGCCCTTAATATTGACCTGAGAGGTATTCCAGTGTATAAATTGCTCTGAATGAGGCCGATTTGATCCATCTAAGTAACAGTCAATTTATTGTTGACATGTCTTTCTTTCTAGGGTAAAATGGCTTCAATCCCGTTGTCCTTTCTATAGCCACATCTCCGGTTATAAAAATTTCAGCACGCCTGGCAAAGTCTCAAATGTTTTCCGGGTGGTCCCTTCAAACTTACCAACTAAAGCTTTCCTGTTCACCTGGTATTTTTCCGACAAATGACCGTGTATAAAGCGACCCATATTTTAAGGACGTCATTTGACTTCATCGGATTGATCGGGACAAGAATTGGTTTGGGCAATAAATAGGGAGCAAGTATTTTGATAAGGTATAAAAAAGCCCCTCAACTATGAGTGGTTGAGGGGTGCACTTATTAACCGAGAAACGACATGCATGGTGACGTTAAAGCAATAAAGGTAATAAATTAAAATTACCAAGCCCCTATTTTGGAAGGGGCTGATAAAAAAATATGATGGTGCGGGAACATGCAACAAAAAGCCCAGCATCATTTGTAACTGGGCATATCGCTAATTGTTTTGGATTCTTAAAAATCCGCCCCAAAAATAATAAAATATTATAAAAAGTCCAACAGATAGACTGTTGGGCTCGGAATACGAAATCCTTCTAATAGGGATAGAATGGTGTAATGAAGTTACAAATTAAAAACAAAAGCCCAGTAACAGGAATTACTGGGCTACCTAAATTAAACCTTATGAAGGGTTTGCATGCCTGAAGATTAAAGATAGGGATTAAATATAAGAAACCCAACGGCATCCTGCCGCTGGGTTAAAAATCACGCCCCGGGAAGTACCCGGAATGGGCAAAAATAACAAAAATAAATATGGTTCAGAGTATAGATAAAGACAAAAAACCCAATGGATTTCCCCTATCCATTGGGCATGTCTTATCAATAAACTATCTATGATTGATTTAAAGTTAAGCAAAAGATCTTAAAAATAATAAACCCAATAACGAATTCGTCATTGGGTATACTATCTATGAAAACATCCTACTTTGGGGAAGTAGAATATAAGCCCTTAAATATAGAGAATAAAATTAAAATAGCCCAACAGTGCATATGCCATTGGGCCATAAATTGAGAATGGAAGTGTGGAGGTATAAATATAATAAAGAAACACGAAAACAGGAGAAAAGGAAATAAAATGTAGAGAATTAAAGATCTGCAGCGAATAGTTGGAGCCAATCCTGATTGGATTATTGGATAGGAGGCAATGATCAAGCTTGCTGGGCGCTTTGGAAGGCCACTTGTGAAAACGGTCCATTTCTTTGTCCAGCTCTACCATGGACGTGGCGGATTCATCATTGTACTCGTGAACATGAAATACTCGGTCCCTAGGATACATGGTTTCTAAACGAACGCGTCTATGGTCTAAGGAATCTCAAAAAAGCAATGTAGCTGGGAGATATCATGGTAGGGGATGGCTTCAAATATCGAAGAGGTGGAGCACATCAAGGCACGGGAGGATTCGATTATAAAAGCTGTGAGGATCAGAGATTCTATGATAATCTTGATCGGATAGAAACAGCGGAGATCTATTTCCCTATATCATTGAAAGAATTTGATTCTCGCCTTCTCTTGGCATTGGCCACGGATTATTCACGCAGCAGCATCTTAGCAGTGAGGTAACATCTCAAAAGAGGAACGAACGGACTACGGAACAGGATCAATAAAATAGTGTATAGCGCAAATATGGTAAAATAACGATGAGATATGACAATTGCCCAAATGCAGAGGATCCACAGGAAGTACCGAGAAATGGCGGACAGCCAAAATCCACCGTTAAACAAGTTATGGCCCCCCAGGGAACAGCGCCCTTATTATAATATTGGGAGAATTTCAGTTGCTTTTTTCTTAGATGATCAAAAGCTTGATGGTATCCCTAAAAAGATTGAAGATCTGTGAAAACTTATTCTAATTTTATGCGTTCTCTTGTCTGGTTGTGGATTGTTTAAAATATGCAAGCGTATTGATCGGACCTAAAATAGGTGGAAGTCACAGTGGAGGTCGCGGTAAGGACTGCATTCAAACTGTGACAAGTGGTCATATCAAAACTTATGTGAAATCAAGATTCAGTTGGACGAAAAAACTAAAGTCTCAATGTTAGGTACTGTAGTGAAGATCAATGCAGACGGGTATATGGTGTTTCAGGCAGATAATACCATTAAAGATTTCCAACGAAATTCCAATGAAGCCAAGCACGTATTCAATGATATCATTTCCTCTCGCAACCATAAGTAAGACAGCGCAGAAAAGGAAGGTCGGAAAGAGGATCAAACAAATGATCACCTAGAATAGACTAAAGTTCCGGATAAGCGTGCACTTTTCGTTAATAAGGTTGGTTGGGCGGCTGCCTTCCCACTGATTTTGATAGGGGTTTGCTGTTTTAGGGATTGTGAAGGAAATTATCAACCAATAAGATAACATGTTTTGGTATTAATATTTAGTTAGGATACGACTCTAAGGTGTTTTTTAATAAAAATCCCCAATCTAAACATAAGACCGGGGATCTTGAGATGAAATTTTATGGAAAATATTAATTAGCAATCGATTTCAAATATCCCATGAAAGATGGGATCAGGGGATGAGCTAAATAATAAAATAATAAATATATTGATAGTAGAATGTTCTTTCAAATTTAATACAGGAAAGATTTCAAGTCAAGTATTTTAAGAATTTTTAACAGATTCATAAAACAATATCAATCTATCATAGCTCGGGCATTTTTCAATTTCCTTTTTCCAGCTGTCACAATCCCTGAACTGTTTAGCAAGGAACCTTTCAACATTACAGACCACCATATGCGGAGCTATCCTGATGTTGTCTCCGTGTTTCCTATTCAGCAGTTCTTTTCTTAATTCATCCATTGTCATTTGGCAAAAATAATAAACCCCCCTAACTGTTGAAAGAAGGATTAATTTATGGGAACTGTACATATTAGGTAATAAAAGTATATTATCAAACATATTATTCACCGTTTTTAGGATTCTTTTTTGCAACAAAAGTGAAGTGAAACTATTTAAGCAATTACCATTTTTTATAAAGCCAATTATTTCCCTTTGATTTGAAAATCTTTGTCTTATTCATTACTCTTTAATAATTTAGAATATTAAAATTT
>NZ_JBSHLH010000030.1:0-30190 GCF_053644255.1 Sphingobacterium sp. NPDC055431 | reverse complement strand
AATATATGTAATTAAAAATTAAATATATTGCATGATATTGAAAAAGAGTTTTATAGCTTGATGGTTCAGCGCTTAAAGCCTGAAAACAGAAAATTATTCGATTCTTCTAAAATCGAATTGTAAAAATTAAGAAGTGTAATGGGGTTGGTTTTGTAAATGGGGGAGGGGTAAAAAAAATGATGGTGGATTTTAATCCTCTTCTGAATTAAAATCATCACCATCATACAGGAATTCTATCAATATAGAATTCGATTCTTGTGTCAATACTTCGTCTTTTATCATCTTTAATAAATTTTATTATCAAAAATATAAATAGACTTTAATCTGTGTATTAATTCGGTGTTAAGTTTGTGTAATTAACATTGGAAAAGGCTAGACTATAATTTGGTCTGCTTTCCAATATCGATTTATTCTTTATCCTTTCTAAGGTAGCCTGACACCAGGTATTGCTGAAATTATTCGTTTCTCTTGATAAGCTGTCATTTTGTAAGTATGTTCCATCGGTTGGGATTCCATACAGATAAATAAGCCCATTCTGTATATTGCCAATAAGTTTTCCTTCCTTATCAACAGCTATTTTTCCATTACTATAGTTTCCATTGACAATTTCCTGCACATATCCTTTCCTTCGCATCCGTTCGTATAGCTTGTTGTTTTTTAGCTTCAGGTTGCCTTTTGGTATCCGGGCATCGATCAGGAAATTAAATTCTTTTTCTACATAGGAATTCTTTAAAAGTAATGCTTCTGGTTGGACCTCAATAACTGGTTCTTCAGAAAACATAAACTTTACATAGCCGTCCTTGGCCAAGCAGAACAATTTATCGATACTATCCCTTGGAGGTCCAAAAGCGGTATGGTTAATGAATCCTTGCCAATATTTTTCAAAGGATTCCTGGGATTCCTCGTCAAAACCATTATGGGAGAAGAGCTCGGCAATAAGGTAGAAGCCTTCCCGAATTGCTGCAATTGCAGCAGCCATTGGACTTTTTAGCTCACCTTGTTCTGAAAGCTTCATGCTGTAAATGCTAAGATCGACAATGAACTCATGGTAATTTGTTTCCATCTGCACCTTAGAATAGGTCATCGGATCGATGAGTGCGGAGATAGAAAAAAGTTTGGTCGCATCAAAAGTGTCAATGAATTCCAGGATTTCTGCTGAAGTCAGCTCTTGGGTCGCATGTGTATAGGTGTAGAAGGCCAATTGTGCTTCAAGGTTATAGGTAGGCAGTATATCCCTTTCAAAATTTAGGGGTTCATTTCTACTTTTCAACAAATTGAGCCAGTCCTCATTCATTATTTTTAGTTCATATTTATTTCCATTCCAGAATGCATTTCGCGGTAGCATAGGGAGGTTTCTTCTTGAAAAAGGATAGATAATAGGTTCATATCCAGATGGAAGATAGCGGTATTCATGGTCCTGTTTATAAAATATTCCTCCTCGGCCCTCAGTAAGGTGTAGGACAGCATCCATAAAGGTCAGGCCTATTCCTTTGATGGCAACATCGACCTGTGCTGGAATCTCATCCAATAGCTCCACAGGGTAAGTTTGCGGAAGATAGAGGATGTTTTCATTGCAATCAGATGCTAAAAGATCTTCTTCCTCCATATTGGAATAACTATGGCCAGTACAAAAAATCGCTGATTCGTATTGGAAGGGCAAAGTCATTTTCGAACTTGTCAGTTGTACTCTGTCCATGTGTATATCCATGTCCAAGATATTGCTGTTGACCAGGTTGACTTCAATCTGATTGGGTTTATGGCTTAAGGTCTTGTGCAAAGCATCCATTAAGTAGAGTCCCATCAGCTCCCTAGAACAGAAGTCAGAAGGGTTAGGGCTGCTTTCTGCAGATTTGTTTTGATGGATCCAATCAATAAGTTTTAATCTGTTTGGAATATAATGTGACGATTCAGGCTCTTCCCAACAGCTTATTTCTGCTATGCAATCATTCATGATGAGATAGGAAGGCAGGGTAGGTTGGAAGTGAGGTCCAGAGGCAAATTCTCGGTTGTGATTAAACCAATGAATGTTGATGGGTTTATGGATGTTTTGGTCTATAGCTTTAGAAATAAAACGGTCTAGAGCATAAAAACCTTTGGGACCACCTCCAATAATAGCAATGTAAATTGCGTCTGATTTTTCGGCAGGCAATTCCTCGTCATTCACAATTTGGCTGTAAATGTGTTTAGGCACCTTACTCAGGTGTGGGTCTAGATATGCAGAATTCCAAATCATAATCTAATTTTTTATTAATCATTGGAGCTCAATTAAATTCACTAATAGATATAAAGCGTTTTAGTGCAATGCAAATCTTGCTATGATTGGATAATCATAGCCTAACAGTTTAGATTCACTTGTTTAGAAATTCACTTTTTTTGCTTCAATCAATGTTTTAACCCTTTGGATAAATTCATACCCCTCCAAGGACATCTAACTGATATCTCCAAAATTGTTAATTACTAAATCACATTAATAATATTTGTACCTTATTAAGCTAGACAAGCGTTAATGTGCCACTTGTTTCGCAATCTTTTTAACAAAGATTTAGTTTTGTGTGATGTAGTAAATATAACAGTAAATAACCATAAACGTTTTAGAGAAATGTGTTTTTTGAGTTTATTTTATTAATATTTTTTATCAATACCCTAATGTTAGGGTATAAAAAAAGGGATTTACGTTAAATCCCCTTTTATTTATTACCTGAATGTGTTGAAATTGCTTATTCTTTATTAATTAAATCGAAAGTATCCTTAATCAATTCAAAAGATTTCAATCTTTTTTGGTCATCATATATATAATTAGTGGTCATGATCTCTTGTGCATTTACCTCCTCAATCAATTCTTTAAGTGTCCTGGCCAATTGTTCAGGGTTGCCTGTATAGGTACTGGAAGTCATGGATTGGACTGCTTGCTCGATTTCAGGTATTCCGTGGAAAATGGGTTTTTCCGTTGGTGCTGATAAAGGCATCCTCCGGTTGGTCACTATTCCTGCAAAAAGGTTCTTCAAGCTGCTGGATAAAAATATGGCCTCTTCATTGGTCTCTGCTGCCACTATATTTACACAAACCATAAAATAAGGCTCTTGCAATTGTTCGGATGGTTTGAAGTTCATTCTATAGATATCGGCAGCGGCCTTTAACATATTTGGGGCGAAATGTGCCGCAAATGCATAGGGTAAACCCAATTCCGCAGCAAGAAAGGCACTGTCCGTGCTGGACCCCAGAATCCAGATAGGGATTTCTAAACCTTCTCCAGGGAATGCGCGAACCTTGGAGCTGTGGTTGTCGGAACTAAAATATCGTTGTAGAGACTGCACATCATCCTTGAAGTAAAATGCCGTATTTAAATTATTCCTTCTAAGTGCCATTGCGGTCACCTGATCGGTGCCGGGAGCTCGCCCAAGACCAAGATCAATTCGGTTGGGATAAATAGATTCCAAAGTTCCAAATTGTTCCGCAATCACCAAAGGGGAGTGGTTAGGGAGCATAATCCCTCCGGAACCAACCCTGATGTTTTGTGTTTGGCTCGCAATATGGCCGATCAAAACTGAAGTGGCCGAACTGGCAATAAATTCCATATTATGGTGTTCGGCGAGCCAGATCCTGGTATAACCTAGTTTGTCAATATGTTTGGCGCCTTCTGAAGCTCTTTCGATCGCTTCAGTGGCTGTATTATTCTTTCTTAAAGTGGCTAATTCCAGTAGAGAATATTGGATGTTCTTCATAAGGTAAATATACGTCTCAAATTACATTGAAATGGTAATCTTAATGTATGGAATTATTTAAGCTTTGTCACGATTCCTAAAATTTATAGAGAAGCAATGATGGTAGTCTAGTATTAACATAGGATTTGAGGGATTTTTTATTTGAGTAAGTTCAAATTTTACCTTTCATTTTTAATCAAAATTGGAATAATTTTTAACATATATTGTCAATTTATTAAAGTATATTGTCATTTCATTTTAGCAAGGTAGAATTATCGCTACATTTTCATTTCAATTAAAATAATAAATACCTTAAAATCCCTTAAAAATCGCCAAAAACGTTGAAAAATGCATTTAAACTGTTTAAAGGCACATTATAGAAAAGGCTAGTATTTGCTGTATAAAATTGCTAAATTAATTATATCTATATTTTTCATTTTATTTAATTGAAAATAAGGTAGTTACAATTGTGTAAATTTTACAATATGCTAAATTTACTTTTTTTATTGCTAAAAATATATATAGCTTTGTTCGCAAAATAAATCCTATATATGACAAATTTAATCAGTAGTCAATTGGAGTCACTTGGGATCCGTCCTTCAAGTCCAATTTATTTTCAACTTCCAGTACCAGAACTGGTGGAAAGAGCGATTAAAAATAATGAAGCTTCCTTAACAGAAACAGGAGCATTGAGTTTCAAAACTGGCATTTTTACAGGGCGCTCGCCAGAGTCTAGATTTATCGTAAAAGACTCCGATACAGCAGAGCACGTAAATTGGGGAAAAGTAAACAAACCCATGAGCATCGAGCTGTTTGACCTGTTGCTGGCTAGAGTAACTGAATATCTTTCATTAAATCCCATTTATGTAAGATCTGTACAAGCTTGTAATCATAAAGATTATTCCCAAAATGTACTTACGGTTACCCAAAGTCCTTGTCAGGATATTTTTGTGAACAATATGTTTATCAATGTAGATGTTGAAACGCAAGGACCAGTTGATTGGACAGTCTTAGCAGCTTCAAATTTAAAAGTTGATGATTACCAGGCCTTGGGCTTGCCAACTTCACACTGTGTGGTTTTGGATCTAACCCGTAAAGTGGTTATCATCATCGGAACGGCATATACAGGAGAGATTAAGAAGGGGATTTTCTCTGCACTGAATTATTACTTGCCTTTAAAGCATAACGTGTTAACAATGCACTGTTCTGCAAATGTCGGTAAGAAAAACGACACTGCTTTATTCTTTGGCCTATCTGGGACGGGTAAAACAACGTTATCATCTGATCATGGTCGTTTATTGATCGGAGATGATGAGCATGGTTGGACGGAAAATGAGGTGTTTAACTTCGAAGGAGGTTGCTATGCGAAGGCCATTGGTTTGACGCAGCAACATGAACCACAAATCTTTAATGCTATCAAATTTGGTGCATTATTGGAGAACGTGAATTTTAAACCTGGGACTCGTGAAGCAGATTATGACGACAGCAGCATCACAGAAAACATGCGCGCTTCATACCCAATCGAATTTTTGGAAAATGTAAATCCTAGAGGATATGGTGCTTCACCAAAGCATATCTTCTTTTTGAGTGCGGATGCATTTGGAGTACTTCCTCCGATCTCCAAGCTTACTGCTGAACAGGCCATGTATTATTTTATCAATGGATATACAGCTAAAGTAGCAGGAACAGAAATGGGAGTAAAGACGCCTACGGCTACTTTCTCTGCTTGTTTTGGTGCTGCATTTATGCCATTGCATCCTATGCACTACGCGGAAATGTTAAGGAAGAAACTAGAAGAAAATCCGGATATCCAAGTTTGGTTGGTCAATACGGGTTGGGTAGCTGGTCCTTACGGCGTAGGAAGAAGGATACAGTTAAAATATACCCGTCAATTAATCCGTACTGCTATGGAGGGCCATATTGGCGAAGCAGGATATGAAAAACATCCGATTTTTAACCTTCAGATGCCAAGGGAATGTCCTGAAATCCCAACTAATCTATTAAATCCTAAACGCGTTTGGGACAATCCAGAAGCTTATGAGGAGTTAGCGGAAAAATTAAAGGGAATGTTTGATGAAAATTATGCTCAATTTATCCCGAAACCAGTTGAAAAGGTATTGAGTTAATAAAAAGAGAAATGGGAATTCAAACATTAGAGCAATTTATTTCTGAGCAACAAACTCAATTTCCCCAAGCAAAAGGAGAATTGACACGATTGCTACAAGGGATTTCTTTGGCCGCTAAAATTGTTCATAGGGAAGTAAATAAAGCTGGCCTGGCTGACATCCTAGGGAAGCAAGGTAATACCAATGCCCAAGGTGAGGAGCAACAAAAACTAGATGTATTTGCTGATCATTACTTTATGGATGCATTGGAACGAGTTGGCGAATGCTGCTATCTAGCTTCTGAAGAACATGAAGACGGAATAGATCTGACAAAACGAAATAAATATGCTGTAGGTAAGTATATGGTTTATTTTGATCCTTTGGATGGCTCTTCCAATATTGATGCAAATGTGTCAGTAGGTACTATTTTCTCCATCTATAAAAGAGTAAGCTCTGGAGAAGAGATCGAGAACATTGATTTTGCGCAGATCGGTAGAAAACAAGTTGCCGCAGGTTATGTGATCTATGGTTCTTCAACCATGCTTGTTTATACTACTGGAAAGGGAGTGAATGGCTTTACCTTGGATCCATCTATTGGAGAATTCTGTCTTTCCCATCCAGGTTTAAGGATTCCTGAAAATGGGAAGACCTATTCTGTAAATGAAAGCAATTACAACCAGTTTTCCCTAGCGATAAAACAATACCTGCAATTCTGCAAAGAAATCGATAAAGATACCAACCGACCATATTCTTCTCGATATATTGGTTCCTTAGTGGCCGATTTTCATAGGAATATGATTCAAGGAGGTCTGTTCTTATATCCGGATACCTATCAGTATCCGAATGGGAAACTTCGGTTGATGTATGAATGTAATCCATTGGCATTTATTGCTGAACAAGCAGGAGGTAAAGCTACAACCGGTGATATGCCAATCTTGGACATTGAACCTGTCGAATTGCATCAAAGGACTCCGTTGATCATCGGAAGTAAGAACATGGTTGAAAAGGTAGAACAATTTATTGCAGAATATTCAAGTGTAGAACCGTCATTTGTATAGGCTATTATTTAAGTAATTGAAAATAATTATGTTTGCAAAAACATCTAATTATGAAAATACTATTTGCTGTACTGTGTCTGTTCTGCTTTCAGCTTTCCTATGCCCAAGATAGATTACCTCTGTTTTTAAAAGGTCATTGGGAAATACAGGGAAGCAATAGCGAAGAACATTGGGATGTTCTTTCTGACAAGAGCATGAAAGGCTTTGGTTACAAAATTGATGGTGCTATTCCTCAGGTTTCTGAATACCTGGATATCCAATTGAAAAAAGGTAAAGTGGTCTTGATGGCTACGGTAGTGGGTCAGAATAAGAGATTGCCAATTGAATTTACTGCCGAAGGAAAACCATCTGATAAGGAGATCAAGTTTGTGAATCATAAGCATGATTTCCCGCAAGAAATTACCTATAGCAAGGCTTCAGACTCTACAGGGAATTTGATTGTAAAAATCGCTGGTCAAGGAAAGGAACATACGCAAATCTTTCTTCCTAAGAAGGTTTCAGGTGCAGAGCAGGATACTGCCTATGATGAAGCTTTAGCACAGAAGTTAGGTTCAGATGAATACGGTATGAAATCCTACTTTTATGTGGTTTTGAAGACTGGAGAAAATAAAGATCAGGACAAAGTTTTGATCAATACGGCTTTCAAAGGCCATATGGATAATATCAACAGGTTGGTTAAGGAAGAGAAGCTGATCGTTGCTGGTCCTTTTGGGAAGAATACGGATCAATATAGGGGTCTATTTATTCTAAACAATATAAAGACAGAAGAGGAAGCGAAAGCAATTCTGGAAACTGATCCAGCTATAAAAGCGGGGTACCTGGCTTATTCTATTTATACCTGGTATGGTTCAGCGGCACTTCCAATGTATCTTCCATATTCAGAGAAAATTACCAAATCCAAATTCTAATATAGTTAAAACAGATTCGGCCAGTCTTGCAGAGCAATGACTGGCCGAGTTTTTTATATAAATATTGTTTCTTATTTAACTCCCATTTCTTGGATAATGAATTGGGCATTGTCAACCTTATCTGCTATCCATAACACATAACGGATATCGACACCGATCGAACGACTGTAGCTCTCGTTCCAAGCGAAATCATTGATAGTAGCATCATAAGCTCTATCGAAGTTCACTCCGATCAATTCTCCGTAAGCATTCATGATAGGAGATCCTGAGTTTCCGCCTGTAGTGTCCATGTTATATAGGATGTTAACAGGTACATCATTCAAATCCTTTTTGAAGTAGTTTCCGAAGTTCTTGTCCAGCCAATTGGTCTTGATTGCTTCAGGATAGGTGAATTCATTTAAACCTGAGTTACCCTTTTCAATGATTCCTTTTACAGTAGTGAAGGGTTCCATGTAGGTGGCATCTGCAGGACTATAGCCCTTGATGTTTCCAAATGTCAACCTTAAAGTTGAATTCGCGTCAGGGATAAAGCTTTTTGATTGGAACTTTTCTTTTACAGCAATATAATCCGCCATTAACTTGTTCAAATTACCTTCTCTTCTTTTTTGTTCCGCATAGAATGGCTGCATTTCCGTTTCCAGTTCTTTTTGAAACTTCATTAAATCATCCGAATACTTTAAGAAAGAATTTACATCCTTTAGGACCGTGTTCTCAAAATACTCTTGATTAGAAAGTTTGGAATCTTCGATGGCCTTGCTGATATAATCAGAAGCAGCCTGTTCGTTACTGAATTTGTGAGCTGCAACAAATGGAAGGGCATTGCCATCTTTTAATTGGTAAGCTTGAGCAAACATGCTGCTTGCAATACTTTTATCTACATTTAGATTGAAGCTTTCATAAAGGCCAGCTAACTGTTTCTTGAAATTATCAATATTGGCCTTGTACAATTCTTCCTTACGTTTGCTTGATAATTCTTTGTTAATAGCATCTTGAAAGCTATTGGTCAAGGAAGCAAATTGTAAGGAGCGAATTCCAGAATAGATGTTGTTATACCATAATTCTTTTTCTGCATTTTGGAAAACCAATCCGTAGTGTTGGTCTATATCTTTCATCAAGGAGCCATATTGAGCTTTTAACGCAGCATCATTCTCAATGAATTTTGCCAATTCCTCATCCTCCTTGATCTTGGTATTGACAAGGTCGATGTTTCTCAAGCCTTTCAATTTACCTCTGTAATTCTTCATTACATTTGCATTCCTCTTGATCCTTGTTGCAAGTGCCAATTCAGTAGCTTTATCATCTTTTCCTGCAAGTAGCATCTGCTGATTTTGGAAATCATAAAGTTCTGAGGTGTAAGGCAATAAATATTGCTGCTGATATTCAATATACTGGGCAGGTCTATGACGGAAAGTACGACCAGGGTAGCCAAGGATAAAAACGAAATCATTTTCATTTACACCTTTAGGATTTACCTTTAAATGTTTCTTTGGTTTATAAGGGACATTATCTTTAGAGTATTTCGCAGAAGAACCATCCTTGGCAACATAGGCTCTCAAGAAAGAGAAGTCACCTGTATGTCTAGGCCATACCCAGTTGTCCGTCTCACCACCGAACTCTCCAATGTTCTGTCTAGGGATATAAACCAAGCGCACATCTTCTATGGTTTTATATTTGAACAAAACATAGCTCTTGCCGATGAACATCTCAGAAACTTCAGCCTTGATGGATGGATCTTGGGCTTCAGCTTCTTTTGCAATTTCTTTTCTTTTGTTGGTAATGATATCGATACGCTGGCTAGGGTCAGTTACATTTGCAACAGCTTCCAAGATTCTCTGGGATACATCCTCATAAGAGTCCGTAATCCGGATATTCAGTCCCTTGGCTTCGATTTCTTGCTCATGCGAATTCGCAACGAATCCATTTTCTAAATAATTGTGTTCGGGTGTGGAGGCTAATTGAACGGCACTGAAAGCACAGTGATGGTTGGTGATGATCAATCCATTCGGAGAGACAAATGAGCCAGAACAACCACTAACCTGTACCAAGGCATCGACTAGGCCTATCTGTCCGGGATTATAGATTTCCTTTTCGCTAATTTTTAATCCTGCTTTTTTCAGACCGGCTTTGCCCAGTTCGCTCAAAGGGAACATCCCTTCATCAGGAATGGCATTCGGAATGATGACCGTTCCGGTGGTTAAGAAAGCAGCAATTATCCCTGCTTTGATAAAGTTTAACATAACTATAGATTTTGTTTCATTCCAAAAATACTAAATGTTAATTGGCAAAACAGATTTATTGCTGTAATACCTGGGGTATTATTTAACTATTCGATAAATGGTTCCTATATTTGCAGAAAATAGGGAATTTTATTCACGCTAATTTAATAATAGGAACCTTAGCCTTTATAAATAGCAAACATTAATCTTTAGCTATCTAAAAGGGGAAATGACCAACGAATGAGACAAAAATTTCTAAAGAAACTAGAGGCTTTAAATAGGTGGAGAATGCAGAAGATTTCGAACAGAAATTTTCTAATCGTTCTAGCCTTTGTGGTGGGTATTGTAGGTGGGTTGGCAGCTGCTCTCTTGAAAGGATTAACTCATTTTATCGCGGCCAAACTACAGGATGATCTTGAATGGCATTTCAAATATTCCCTTTATTTGATATTTCCGCTGATCGGTATTTTCCTGAGTGTGCTATATGTCCGCAAGTTCATAAAGGGAAAAAAGCTTGAGCACGGAATCACACCAATCATTTACGCCATTTCCCGACGGTCCAGTCGAATCGATCTACATAATATTTATTCCCAAATTGTTACCAGTGCCATTACGGTTGGCTTTGGAGGGTCTTCAGGTTTGGAGGCACCGATTGCCTATTCGGGTTCCGCCATTGGTTCCAATATTGGACGGTTCTTCGGATTGAGCTATAAGGAAGTTACGATGCTTTTGGCATGCGGAGCTGCAGCAGGTATATCCGGAGCATTTAATAGTCCCGTTGCTGGGATGGTATTTGCCATTGAAATCCTATTGCCCGAGTTCTCAATCCCTGTCTTTATTCCATTGTTGATTTCCTCGGCCTTAGCTGCGGTTATCTCAAGGATCTTATACAGCGAACCTTTGTTCCATACGGCTGCAACAGATTGGGAGGTGAGCTCGATATTCTTTTACATTCTATTAGCCGTTTTGGTCGGCCTCTATACCATCTATTTCTCCAAGATCAGCCAAGTAGTAAAGAATTGGTTTTCGAAAATCAAGAATCCATATAATAAGGTATGGGTCAGTGGGATTTCCTTGGGAGTCATGATCTTCGTATTCCCCGCCTTATATGGAGAGGGCTATCTGACCATACAGCAGATCCTTGATGGGCACTTTAACTCGATTGTCAAGAATTCCCTGTTTTCAGATTATCGAGACATGGCCTGGGTAGTTGTTTGTTATACAGTTTTGGTTCTATTTGGTAAATCCTTTGCATCACTATTTACAATCAATGGGGGAGGAAACGGAGGTATCTTTGGACCTAGTTTGGTCATGGGTGGATTGATAGGCTTTGCCTTCGCCTATGGCATGAACCAAACTGGTTTTGTGCAACTCAATGTTCCTAATTTCGTGATGGCTGGTATGGCCGCCGCACTTGCAGGAATTATGCATGCGCCGTTGACAGGAATTTTTCTTATTGCCGAAATCACCGGCGGATATACTTTGATGGTACCCTTGATGTTGGTTGCTTCGATTTCTTACTTAATCAATCGAGGGGTGATGAAGCACTCTGTCTATACCAAAGTATTGGCAGAATCCGGAGATCTTCTTTCTTACGAAGATAAAGACCGTACTGTTCTCAGTATGATGAAACTGAGGTATGTGCTTGAAACCAATTTTGTTGTTTTGAGACCGGATCAGACCCCATTGGACCGTCAATCGGATATTTTACATTCCAAACGGAATATATTCCCAATCGTTGACGAAAAAGGAAAACTTCTAGGGATCCTATATAGTGAGCGATTATTTTCCATTCTATTAGGTGAAGAAGAGGGAAGAGATAAAACTTTTGCCACTTTAGCTCAAAAGCCTAATGATATCATTATTGAAACGGAGAATATGGAGCATGTGATGACGAAGATGAATAAAGAGGATGTTTGGATCCTTCCAGTGGTCAATAAGGATGAACAATACCTAGGTTTTATATCAAAGTCTTCTGTTTTCAATAAATATCGCGGGCTTTTAATTAGACAAGGCCAATATTTGGAGTAATCCTATCGATTTGACCAAAATATGTTGCTTTGTTTACCATCTGTAGCAATAATATTCCCTCTAAATTTCGTTGAAATCATACAAAGGATTGCCTTTGACTGCTGATTTTCCAATTGGTTTAATTAAAAAAAATAAAGAAATCCCTTTTTTTATTTTTTCAAATGCATGGTTTTAGCCTTTGAAAACCAACGATTTATAGCTTAAATGTCTTAGAATTAACAAAATATTAACTAAAGTATAATCTGTTAACAAATGTTAAACGGTACAATAATTGTTAAATGATACGTTAATAAGATGGAAGTGTAATAAAAATATTACGAATACAAAGTACAAAATCGGAAAATTACTGTGAAGAAAACAAAGTTATCAATTTTAAAAGCAACATTATTATTAATAGGAACAGTAGGCATCATGTCCAGTTGTTCTGAAAGTAAATCCAAAGAAAAAGAAGATACCGCAAAACCCATGGCATTACCAGTTTACACCGTCGATAAATCAGACGCTGTAACGGTAAAAGATTATCTAGGTACCATAGAAGGTAAGGTAAATGTTGAAGTACGTCCTCAGGTAGAGGGTTTGCTGCAGGAAATCTATGTAGACGAAGGTGCTTATGTTCAAAAAGGGCAGAAGCTATTCAAAATAGATCCATCTTTCTATCAAGAGGATTTAAATAATATGTATGCTGCAGAGAAAGTGGCGCAAGCCAAATTAAAGAATGCGAAGTTAGAAGTAGACCGTTTGAAACCATTGGTAGAGAACGATGTCATTGCAGATGTTAGGTTAGCATCAGCGGAATCTGACTATCAAGTCGCAAAAGCAGGACTGGATCAAGCTGCTGCAGAAGTTCGCTCGGCACAGTTAAGTAGAAATTTTACAACGATCACCGCGCCAGTGAGTGGTTATATAGGTCGTATTCCAAAGCGTATCGGAAACTTGATTACCAAAGGTGACAAAGAACCTT
Source organism: Sphingobacterium sp. NPDC055431 (assembly GCF_053644255.1). Taxonomy (NCBI): domain Bacteria; kingdom Pseudomonadati; phylum Bacteroidota; class Sphingobacteriia; order Sphingobacteriales; family Sphingobacteriaceae; genus Sphingobacterium; species Sphingobacterium sp. NPDC055431. The sequence continues at coordinate 17,210 of NZ_JBSHLH010000030.1, read as the reverse complement.
TGACTAATCTATCGGATATCCAAGAGGTTTATATCTATTTCGCAATGAACGAATCAGACTTCTTGTACTTCTCAAAGGCACAGGCTAAAGCTGATAGTGTCGAAGGTCGTAAATACGATAAATTGAAACGCCTGACTTTCCCAGAGGTTACCCTGATGATGGCCGATGGCGAAGAATACTCCTCCAAAGGTGTTGTAGATGCGGTTAATGGACAAGTTGATAGAACCACAGGTTCCATCTCATTGAGAGCGACTTTCCCTAATCCTAACAATATCTTACGTTCAGGGAGTACGGGTACATTAAAAATTGCCGAAGTCAAGAAAGATGTATTGCAGATTCCGCAGATTGCGACCAATGAATTGCAGGACAAAACCTTTGTGTTTGTAGTTGACAAAAACAATCAGGCTCAACGTCGTAACATCAAATTGAACGGTTCTACCAAGGATAAGTATATCGTATCTGAAGGACTGCAAGAAGGTGACCGCGTAATTTTAAGTGGATTCGAAGAGCTGACTGATGGCTCTGTGATCATGCCTATACCTCAACAAAAATAATTGTCAAATTAATTTTGCTTATTCTGACCTTTCCATTGCGCATGCAGGAAGGGCTTAGGATAGCTAAACCCTAATATTGCTATATGCTTAAAACATTCGTAAGTCGTCCCGTTTTAGCTACTGTTGTATCTATTATCTTGGTTATTTTGGGATTGGTTGGGATGAAGTTACTTCCAGTAACGCGTTTCCCTGAAATCGCTCCGCCAAGTGTGGTTGTTTCCTTGAGTTATCCCGGTGCAACTGCTGAAACTGTAGCCAGCTCCGTTCTATTGCCTATTGAAGAAGCAATCAATGGGGTAGAGAACATGACTTATATCCGGTCAACTGCTTCCAACTCAGGATCTGGTTCGGTAACCGTATATTTTAAAACCGGTACCAACCCTGATGTGGCCTCAGTAAACGTTCAAACGAGGATCTCAAAAGCTATATCTTCCATTCCAGCGGAAGTAAACGAAGCTGGTATCACCACGATGCCACGGCAAAGTGGGGTTATCATGACCATCAATATCTTCTCTAACCAGAAAGATTCGGTCTATGATGAAACATTCCTACAGGCATTTGCCCAGATTAACTTAATGCGCCCATTGCTTCGTGTTGATGGGGTGGCCCAGGTTTCCAGGTTAGGAGCTAGGGATTACGCCATGCGTGTTTGGTTAAATCCCGAGAAATTAGCCCTGTACAATCTGGTGCCGAAAGATATATCGGATGCCATTAAGGATCAAAACTTTGAGATTGCACCTGGTAAATTTGGTGAAACATCTGATGAGGCCTTTGAAACCGTTATTAAACACAAAGGACGATTTAGTCAACCGGAAGAATTCCAGAATATTGTCATCAAAACCAATAATGATGGTTCCGTTCTATACCTGAAAGATGTTGCCCGGGTCGAGTTTGGTGCTACCAACTTAAACTCTGATAACAAGGTTGACGGGAAACCAGGTTTGACGCTTAACTTAACTCAGACAAGTGGTTCCAATGCCCATGATATTGATGTGGAGGTGCGCAAGGTATTAGAGGAACAAAGGAAATACTTCCCGAAAGGAATTGACTATGACATCACCTATTCCGTGCGTGACCAGATTGACCAATCCATCGATCAGGTAAAACATACCCTTTTCGAGGCGTTTATCTTGGTATTTATCATCGTATTTATCTTCTTGCAAGATTTCAGATCTACCTTGATACCTGCCATTGCGATTCCTGTATCCCTCATCGGTACCTTCTTTTTCTTGCAGCTCTTTGGCTTCTCGCTGAATGTACTGACGATGTTTGCACTCGTCCTCGCCATTGGTATTGTGGTCGATGATGCCATTGTCGTCGTCGAGGCCATCCACCATAAAATGCATGCCACGGGACAAAAACCGCGACAGGCGACTTTATCGACCATGTCGGAGATTACTGGAGCCATCCTTTCCATTACGATGGTTATGGCGGCAGTATTCTTACCTGTAGGGTTTATGGAGGGACCGGCCGGTATATTCTATCGACAGTTTGCCTATACCTTGGCTACGGCCATTTTGATTTCCGCCTTGAACGCTTTGACCTTAAGCCCTGCATTATGTGCATTGCTTCTTAAGGCACCTCAAGATGAAAAGGAAATCGGTAAGAAGAAAAATAAATTCAATACTTATAAAGACAGGTTCTTTACGGCCTTTAATACCTCATTCGATAGGTTCACTGATAAATATATCATTGGCGTTAAGAAGTTGATCAAAAATCAAAAGGTAGCATGGGCTGGTTTAGCTGTAATTACGGCTATCGGAGCATTTTTGATGATGAAATCACCAAAGTCGTTTATCCCGACTGAGGATGATGGATTCGTGACCTTTAATATTGCCATGCCTGCTGGTGCTTCCTTGGCCAGAACGACAGAAGTTCTCAAGAAAGCTGATAGTATCTTAAGGAGGCATAAAGATATCGAAGGAATGACTTCCGTTTCAGGTTATAATGCCCTGGATGCGAGTTCCAGTCCCGCATTTGCTGCTGGCTATATTACATTAGTTCCGCATGCTGATCGTAAGTATATCAAGAATATCCAAGACTTTATGGATACGGTCAGGAATGATCTTTCCCAACTTCATGAAGCTAAATTTACGGTATTCCCAAGACCAACCGTTCAAGGTTTTGGTGACTTCGCCGGTATCGAGCTGGTTCTACAGGATAGGTTAGGAGGTGATATCCGAGATTTCAACGTCTTGGCTGATACCTTTATCAATCAACTGAATGAATTACCGGAGATAGGAAATGCCTATACCAGTTTTAAATCAACCTTCCCGCAATATGAAGTCAATATTGATGTAGTTAAGGCTAAATCATTGGGTGTTAGTATCAATAGTTTGATGTCGACCATCCGTTTATACTTCGCAAGGGTACAGGCCTCAGACTTTAGCCGATTTGGTAGACAGTACCGTGTGTATGTACAGTCAGATTTTGATTTCCGTACCGATCCGGAATCCTTTAGTTCTATTTTCGTAAGGAATACTGAAGGAAAAATGGTGCCTATCAATACCATAGTCACATTGAAAAAGATCGTTGGACCTGAAACCATTACGCGTTATAACTTGTACAATGCGATCGTTGTCAATGCTGAGCCAGCTAAGGGCTACAGTACAGGTGATGCCATGGAGGCCATTGAGAAATTCTCTCAAGATAAGTTGCCGGGAAATATCGGTTATGAATGGACCGGTATGAGTTTAGAAGAAAGTCAGTCCGGTTCACAGACCATCCTCATCTTCGCATTGAGTATCCTGTTTGTGTACTTTTTATTGGCTGCGCAATATGAAAGCTATATCCTCCCTTGGGCGGTATTGCTATCCATTCCAGTAGGTCTGATCGGAGTTTATGCAACGATTGGTCTGGCAGGTCTTCAAAATAATATCTATGTGCAAGTCGGTTTGATCATGTTGATTGGTTTGCTGGCGAAAAATGCCATCCTTATCGTCGAGTTTGCCGTGCAGGAAAGAGACAAGGGAATGAGTATAGTGGATGCCGCTATCAATGGTGCAAGGTTAAGGTTAAGACCTATCCTAATGACCAGTTTGGCATTCGTAGCAGGTTTGATCCCATTGATGTGGACTGTTGGTCCATCAGCTATCGGTAACCATTCCATCAGTTTCAGTGCCGCCGGCGGTATGTTGTTCGGAGTAACCTTTGGTATTTTCATTATCCCAGTGCTATTTGTTGTTTTCAAATCCCTGGACGAAAAGGTTCGTAATAAAATTAAAACGGAAGAAGAAGAATAGATCATCAATGAATAAGAAAATAATATTTAGAGTTTTAATCGGTTGTCTTTGTGCTGCATTCTTTATGGTGCAAGGCTGTAAGGTAGGGCAGAAATACCAGCAACCCGATTTAAACATGCCTGAAAAATTTAGGGGCGATACCCTGGCATATTTTGGTGATACTTCGAGTATCAGCGAGATTTCTTGGAAAGAATTTTTCCATGATCCTACCCTAAAAGATTTGATTGATTCTGCATTGAGCAATAACTATGATATGCAAACAGCATTGAAAAACATTGAGATTGCTAACAAATGGATGCGCCAGAACAGGTTTAATTATCTCCCAGAAGTGGATGCAACCATTGCCGGGGTCAATAAACAGTACAGATCCAAGCACTTTGGTTCTGGTCCATCAACCAGATGGTATGAGTTCAATGGTAAAAAAGCTCCTGAGAACATGTTTACTTATACTTCCCAATTTGGTACAGAAATAGGCTTCAGTTGGGAGATTGATATCTGGGGCAAGATCAGCAATGCCAAAGACCAATTGGTTGCAGAATACCTGAATACACAGGAGGCGAAGAATGCCATCCAGACCAATTTGATCGCTAGTGTTGCCAAAGGCTATTTTAACTTATTGATGTTAGACGCCAAAATCGAAGTTGCTAAGCGAAATGTGCAACTGAACGATAGCACCCTTCAGATGATCAAATTGCAATATGATGCAGGTGAAATTACAGCATTAGCTATCCAACAAACCGAGTCCCAGCGATTGATCGCGGCCTCCTTGGTGCCTGAATTGGAGAAAGAAATCGTCCTTCAGGAAAATGCATTGAGGATTTTGATTGGTGAGATGCCAGATTCTGTATCTAGAGGGACCAGTTTTGAGCACTTATTTGCTGAAAACAAAGATATTTCTTTAGGCTCTCCGCTTGAGATCATCCGGAATAGACCTGATGTGAGGGGCGCGGAGTTAGGTTTGATTGCCGCTAATGCCAATGCAAATATCCAACAAGCCATGCGTTATCCAAGCTTATCTCTTGAAGGGGTATTTGGAGTCAACTCTAGTTTGCCAAAGAACTGGTTTTCCATTCCAGGTTCCCTATTAGGTGGAATTGGAGGTAGTTTGACTGCTCCAATCTTTAAGAACAGAAAATTAAAGACCGAGTGGGAAGTTGCAAAAATTGAAAGAGACAAGGCTGAAATTGATTTCCAAAAAACGGTATTAGAAGCTGTTTCTGAGGTTTCAGATGCCGTAGTGACCGTAGAGAAATTAAGAGAACAATTAGAATTTGCAAGATTAAGAGTCGAGAACTCCGAAAAAGCAGTAAAAAATGCAGGATTGTTGTTCAAAGGTGGTTATGCTACCTACTTGGAGGTGATCACTGCACAAGGTAATGCACTTGATTCAGATTTGGCTTTGGTTGAATTGCGTCAAGAACACCTGGAATCCTATGTTGACCTTTATAGGTCCTTAGGCGGTGGCTGGAGATAAAACCACCTATTAAACAAGCTTCACAGTATCATTATGATACATTTCCATCGTTCTTAGCTTTCCGATTAAAAGCAAAGAACACCAAAAAAATGGGTTGGGTTTCGATGAGATTCCCACCCATTTGCTTTTTAACCGAAAAATTAATTCCTTACCGATTTTCAACACTCCAATTCAGCTCAATAACCTAAATTCTACCTCCTAAATAGTATATTTGAATACCGACCAGCAATTTATTGCATGAAAAACATTATTAACTGTTAACCGAATATTCTTCAGATGGAGAGGTATTTTATTTTCTTGGTTTTAGCACTGATCACAGAGATTATTGGCACAGTGTCTGGGTTTGGCTCGTCCATTTTATTCGTTCCGACCGCTTCCTTGTTCTTTGATTTTAAAGCCGTATTGGGGATTACTGCTGTTTTCCATGTATTCAGTAACCTTTCCAAGATCACTTTATTCCGGAAAGGTATCAATAAAGATATAGCACTGAAACTAGGCATTCCCGCTGTATTATTTGTGATAATCGGAGCTATGTTGACCAAATATGTTCCTGTCAAGGAAATGGAATTGGGAATGAACCTGTTAATTGCCAGCCTTGCCGTATTCCTTCTTTTCCGATTTGATAAACCCTTGAAACAGACCAATCAGAACTTATATTTAGGTGGGGTGATATCCGGATTTTTTGCGGGTCTTGTTGGGACTGGCGGAGCCATCAGGGGAATTACTCTCGCGGCCTTCAATCTGCCCAAAGACATCTTTATTGCCACTTCTGCCTTGATAGATCTTGGTGTCGATTTCAGTAGGGCTGTCGTATATGTATCCCAAGGCTATTTTCCTTCAGAATATATCAAGCTGATTCCTTTTCTGATCCTTGTGAGTATTTTGGGAAGTTACTTGGGTAAAGTAATCTTGAAACATACATCAGAAAGGGTCTTCAAATACATTGTCTTAGGGGTAGTCATCTTAACTTCGGTATTTCAGTTTATCAACTATTTCACCAAAGCCTCAGGATCTTAAAATCTAAAGTTAGGACGGTTGGTAAAAGGAGAAAATGACCAAGGAATGGAACTTAAAATGATTAGACTGATCCATATGTATCTTTTCCATAAATAAGTAAAACCATTGCTGCCAATCTTTTTCTTTACTAGGTTGTTCACGATATTGATCATGAATACCGCCAAAGTCATCATTGACATATGCTCCAAACCGAAGAATCTAAGTTGACGAGTTTTTACTCCTACTGAAATATCATTCAAAAAGGCCGTAACGATGGGGCTGTTCAAGTATAAAATCCAGCCAATCAGAAATTGTATATTATAGATCGTGGTCAATCTAAGTAAGATCTGATAATCCTTCAAACTAAAGATCTTGTTATTTCTATGGTTGATAAATATCCAGGCGATTTGAAATAGGAGCGCAAATAAAACCAGCCAACGGAAATAGGAGTGAAGGATTAGAAGATAATGGTACACAGATAATGAATAAGTAAAATGATGCTAAAATTACATACGAATAATTAAATTCGTGTCGTTTTTACATTGGAAAATATATTTACATGAAGAAATTGACTTTAATATTAGGATTTAGCCTAGTGATGCTACTTACAGCATTCCAAACACAGAGTTTTGCCCAAACCAAAAAAGTAAATCCAGAATTGGATTCCTTAGCAAAACCTTATCATCCTGAGGCGGATGCTCAAAAAGATATTGATAGTTTAGTTGCATTGGCTAAAAAAGAAAACAAGAATATTATCATTCAAGCTGGCGGTAACTGGTGTATTTGGTGTCTGCGGTTCAATAATTTTATTCATCAAAACAGCAAAATAGCCAATCTGCTCCAGGATAACTTTGTGTATTACCACCTGAATTATTCTCCTGAAAATAAAAATGAAGTGGTATTTAATAAATACGCAGCTGGTAAAGGAGATGAATATGGCTTTCCATTTTTTATCGTTATGGACAGCAATGGCAAAGTCCTTTTCACACGAGAAAGTGGTAGTCTAGAGTCAGGAAAAGGCTATGATGAAAACAAAGTAATGGCATTCTTCAGTGAATGGCTTCCGAAGAAATAAAATATTAGACTAAAGTAAAAAGAGCTATAATTTTAAATTATAGCTCTTTTTTTTTTTGCCTTTTTTAGGCGTAACAACTTCTCGTCTTGCATTGCTACAAGATGGAAATTCCTATCTAAATAGTTGTTATATGGTTTTGATTTAAATTAGTGGCTTTAAATTGTTCTGCTGATAGTATTCAATTTTATATTGAAACATTTCAGCCATTCTAGCACCTTGCCATTTTGCCCTTTCTGCCTTCTCACCTTCATATAAACTGTCCACAGTCTTAGAAAACATGCCAACCCATTGGTCGAAATGTTTCTTTTCTACTGGCATCTTTGCATGAGGTGGAAATGGACTTCCATAATAGGTGTGCTCTTCCAAAAGAACGGTTTGCCAGAAACGGTACATTTTTTCTAGGTGTTCCGGCCATCGATCTTGAATGATTCCATTAAAGATCGGTCCCAACAACTCATTCTCCCTTATTTGGTCGTAAAATGTATTGACCAAGACTTTGATATCCTCTATATTCCGAATATCATGTTTAATGCTTTCCATGCTTAAATTCCTTTAACTTCTTAGGCCTATTGGCCTCCAAAACTGCATTACCTCATTAAGATACTTTCACCGGAAATAATGCCTACAGCCAATTCATAGACCGTAGTTTTTTCCAACATATTCTTTAAATCGGTCCTGATCTTCACAAAACTATTGTGCATAGGACAAGGTTTTAAAGCATTACATTCTTTCAAACCTAATCCACAGCCCATGAAGATCTGATCTCCGTCTACCGCTTTCACAATTTGCGATAGACTGATATTATGTATCTGATTATGGTCCATCTCAAATCCTCCGAATGGTCCTTTAATCGAATGTAGGATCTGATGCTTGGTCAATAGCCCTAAAACCTTTGCCGTAAAGGCTTCTGGCGTACCAGTATGCTCAGCTACCGCCGTAATCTTTACGCGGTTTCCTTCTAATGATTGCGTGGCAATATAGATGATTGCCTTAATTCCGTGTTCACAAGCTTTTGAAAACATAATCAATACCTAAAGTTCAAAGATAAGCAGTATTTTTTATTAAAGAGTATTTTGTCTTAAATAACCGCCGTTATTACAATTATTTGATAATGTACAGATTGTAATACCTTCTAATCAGCTGGAAAAGGAGTGAAGTCCTTTTCATAATGATTCCAGATGATATTGGCAATTTTTCTCGTCAGGACCTCGGCCTCATTGTTTTTTGTCCAACTTCTATCTTTGTTGTTATTGCTGAAGAAGGAGAAAACAAAATCACCATGTGGCGCATTCACCAAGACGACCTCAGAACGCACTTCATCCAAAGATCCTGTCTTTCCGATCCAGCTGACTTCAGCAGGAAACTGGGATAGTGCCCTTTCATTATAGAATTGGTTCTTTAAGAACCGATACATCTTATCTGAATGTGCAGGAGAGATCACTTTACCGTTTCGGATCATTTCATATAATGTTGCCATTTCCCTTGGCGTAGTTTGTCCCCAACCATACTTCTTCCAAATTTCTTCACGTCCGGGAGTCCTCGAATTGACCTTTGTGTTTTTAAGGCCTAACTGGTCCAAAATAGGATTGATGCTTTGACCTCCACCTGCCAATTCCTGACACCAAATGGAAGTTACATTATCGCTATAGCTTAACATTAATCCAATCAAGGTGGCTAGGTCAGTTTCGGTACTGTCCTTGAAAAATTGCATGAGTCCAGAACCTCCATAAGCCCGGGAATCTCGGTATATAAACTTCTGGTCTAAGCTTAAATCCCCGTCTTGAATTTTTTGAAAAACACCTACCAGTATCGGAACCTTTACTACACTTGCTGTAGGGAAGGTGCTGTCAGCATTGATGTTAACTATCTTGTTTTGCTTCAGGTGTTTAACATAAATCCCTAGGTCCCCCTCAAAACCCGCAATAGCTTGATTGATTTTCTCGGTCAGCTTTTTGTCGATCTTCTGAGCATGGGCTTGACAGATAATTGATAAAAATATAATGCACAGACTGAATAGTTTTTTCATGGATTAGAATTAAATTAGTTGAACCTCGAATTTAAGGAATAATAAAATACTATGGAATTATTTATGGTCGTAATTGGCGGAAAGCCTGAAGGAAGGTTTACTGAACAGCATGATGTTTTCTTTGGAATTGCTGATGAATTGAAAGATTTAGTGCCAGCTATGAATGAGTTTTGGCCAGCTCTAGAAGGTAGGATGCATATCGATTCCTGGAGAAAGGTAAGCAAGGTTACTGGTTATAAAATCCAAATCGTAGAGAAGGGACCGCAAACGGACGGTAATTTCAAGAAGTTATTTATTGTCAATTTAGGAGGATACAAACCCAATGACATGGAGGAATACCATTACAAGCAATTGGTGGTAGCAGCTAATTTAGCTGAAGCGACCAAAGTGGCCAAGGATACCGTATTTTGGAAACATCATCAATCATCCCACATCGATGATAAATATGGGATCGATGTAGATGACATCTATGAAGTATCAGACTTGCTAAATCCCAAATTCAAATCACAGTACCACATCAACATACAGGAGGCTACTGATACATCTGAAGATATACTTCAAGTAGGTTACTTAAAGATCAGTAAGCTAGTAGGCTAGTGGTGCTCTCCTAATAGCCGGCTGTAAATCTCTTTTTGATAAATTTATTGTTTTCAACTTCATCCACTACAGCTACGGCCAAATCTTCAACTGAGATATTGGAATGACCATCATGATCAAAAACAGGATGGTCTGTTCCAGTCCTATATTTTCCAGTCCTTTTTCCCTTTTTACTTGGATTCATCTCAATGGCTGGACTGATAAAGGTCCAATCCAATTCATCTTCCCGTTGGATAACTTCATAAAAATCCGCTGCTGCCAAGGCACCAGGTTTAATCTCCTTTGGAAAATTAGGGTCATCCACAAGCCTATTGTCATTTTCATCCAAGAGACTTCCTGCACCTCCAATGACAATGAAACGTTTTATTCCGGTCTCCTTTAATTCTTTTAGAATATGTCTGGATCCTTCTAGGTAATCATCATAGATCTCAGGATTGGTCCAGCCTGCATTAAACGCCGAGATTACTACATCATTTCCATTTAAAGCACTGCCAAGGCTGTTGTCATGCATCACGTCCATCTGTACCGCTAGGACATGAGGTTTATTTTTGAGACTTTCTACATCCCGAGCGATCGCTGTCACTTCCATGTTTCTGTGTACCAATTCTTCCAATATATGGGAGCCAACAAACCCTGTTGCTCCGATCAATGCTACTTTCATATATGTCCTATTTTATTCAATAAAAAACAGGTTAGCAAACTTCTCTCAAAGTTTGACTAACCTGTTATTAATACAAATTATTGTATAAAATGTTTATTCCAAAAAACTTATTGCTTTATTGGCTCAACCTTATTTTTCTTGAATTTAGCATAGGAATCCAAGATATAAGCTTTTAGATCTTCTGGTGAAGCTTGCTTGATAAACTCATAGGAAGGCCTATAGCCATCTTTGAACAACAGAAGGTCTTGACGCTCCATTGGAATCAGTGAAAGGATGACATCGTTTGTAAACACGCGGTCTACATTTCGTTGTTCTCGCTCTATTTCCAAGATATCTATCGATGCCCTTGCCTGTTTAGCTTCTTTGCCAAATAATCGGGAAGGGGATATCCTTAAACCTCCACGGGTTGTGCTGGTTTCAACAGCTTTACTGTTGTTCTTGGCCCTTTCGATTTCTCTGGTCAATCGGCTATCCGTAATCTTAGAAACAACAACTTCATCAATCGTAATGGTGCTTTTGTCGTTTACTAAATAGATACGGGTAATTCCTTCCTGATAGATAAATGCAGTATCTCGGTCATAACCTTGGGCGGTTAGACTTAAATAATCACTCATCTTTCCAGGGATTGTAAAATTCCCCTGTAGGTCGGTCTTTACTTGATCGTTTGTTCGCAGGTTCTTGATCAGTACATCAGGCAATTTCTTGCTGGTTTCCAGATCATATACTATTCCTTTGATCTCTTGTGCAAATGAAATAGTTATGTTGCCCAAAAGCAACATAACCAATAGCAATAAATTTTTGTGAATCTTCATATATTATTTTGATGTCCAGTTATTGTTCTCTGGATTGATATCCGGATAAACATTGTCTGGATCTATTTTAACGCTAGTAAGCTTCTCGGTAGTATCTAAAACAAACTTCCAAGAGGTATTTCTTTCCCAAACTTCAACTGGTAATTTCTTTCTCACTTTTTTACCACTTGCTGTTGTTGCTTCAACCACAACGGGCATCGCCATTTTTTGAAGGTTTTCGATCGTGATCACGGAACCTTTAGCTGGATCTAAATCTACGTAGCTTACATCGCTAATCGCTTGATCTAAAGACCAATTGTTCAAGAACCAACCTCTCCAGAACCAATTTAAATTTTCTCCTGTTTCATTTTCAATGGTACGGAAGAAATCATTTGGTGTCGGGTGTTTGTAAGCCCAATAGTCGATGTATTTTCTGAAGGCAGCGTCAAATCTTTCAGGACCTAAAACCTCATCTCTCAAGATCCTAAGCGCAAATCCCGGTTTATAATAAGCCAATAAGCCAATGTTTCTTTCTTTCATGCCCTGTGGACTGGTGAAAATTGGCTCTAGGTTTGGATGCATTAACGCTTTTGCCATGGAATTTCTATCGCCCATCCTGCGGAAATATTCGCCGTTGTTGAAGGCCTCTGTGGAAAGGTCATTGATAAAAGTGTTGAAACCTTCATCCATCCAAGCATATAGGCGTTCATTCGAACCTACGATCATTGGGAACCAAATATGGCCAAATTCATGGTCAGTTACTCCCCAAAGGCTTCCTGCTTTAGCTTTGCTACCACAGAACACAATTGCAGGATATTCCATACCCCCAACATTGGATGCTACATTCACGGCAACTGGATAAGGGTAATTATGCCATTTCTTTGAATAATATTCTATGGAAGCTTTGGTATATTCTGTAGATCTTTCCCATGCATTTCCACCATTGCTCTCTTTTGGATAAGCAGATAGCGCCAGTGCTTTTTTGCCATCTTGGAGGTTAATCTGTGCTCCATCGATGATAAATGCCTTAGAGGAAGCCCAAGCTACATCTCTTGCATTTTCCAATCTATATTTCCAGGTCAATGTGCTTTTGTTTGGCCTAGAATTTTTATTCGTCACTTCATCTTGAGAACGGATAATGACGGTTTTATCACTTGATTTTGCTTTGTTGTATCTTTCCAGCTGTTCTTTGGTCCATACCTCTTGTGGGTTCAATAATTCACCACCAAGTACAACGATGTGGTTTGCAGGAGCAGTTACCTCCACATTGAAATCTCCATATTCAAGGTAAAACTCACCTGGACCAGAGTATGGTAAAGTATTCCAGCCAGTTACGTCATCATAAACAGATACTTTAGGGTACCATTGTGCAATAGCATAAATATCTCCGTTTTCCGTAGGAAGGATACCGGTACGGTCAGCGCCATACTGAGGGACGATATAGGAGAAATCCATGCTGATTTCTGTTTTTCCGCCGTTAGCTGCCAATGGAGTAGGAAGGTCGATTCGCATGCGGGTATCGTCGATGCTGTACTTTACATCAGCCTTACCACCGCCTGAAACATTGGAAATCGTATATCCACCATTGAAATCGGATCCTGCGTCACCATAGCGACTGTTTGTCAATGGGACCACGGCTTGACCGATGGATTTTTGATTGAACAGGTTTTGTTCCAATTGCAACCAGATGAAATCCAATTGGTCGGGGCTATTATTTGTATAATGGATTTTTACGGTTCCTTTTACCTCATGGGTCTTATCGTCCAAGCTTACTTTGATATCATAACTTGCCGTATTCTGCCAATAAAGTTGGCCTGGTTTCCCCGAAGCAGAACGATAAACATTTCCATTCTGTGTATAAAAACCAGGTTTAAAAGCCTCTTTGTAATCGTATTTACTCTCGACTTTTTGTGCAAAACTGCTTTGTAAAATACCAGCTTGGGCCAATAGGAGGCCTAAGGATATCTTAATAATAGATTTATTCATGCGTGTTTATAATTTAGATTTGTATTCGTCTTCATCAAAACCTAATAAAATACCCTTTGGACTTTCGATCAAGGGTCTTTTTATCATACTATTGTTACCAAGAAGGACTGAATTTGCACTCTTTGCATCCTTAACGGCAGCCTGTTCTTCAGGGCTTAGCTTTCTCCAGGTTGTTCCTTTTTTATTCACTAATTGTTCCCAAGAAACTTCTTTTTCCCATTCTTCAAGTTTGTTTAAGGTTGCCGGTTCTTTCTTATAGTCGTGAAAAACATACTCTTTATGGTTCTCATTTAACCAATCTATTGCCTTTTTTACTGTATTACAATTTTTAATTCCGTAGACCTGAAGCATAGCTATTATAATATTAGAAAGTTTTATTCAGCTAAAGATATTAATAAAATCTTTAATAGCTACGGAGGGAGGGTATGGAGGATGCCTAAAAAGTTCATAGTGTATTTTTTACACTATATTCTTTGAACTCACAAAAAAACTTTATCTTTATTGGTATTAATAAAATTTAGAAAATATACTATGAGCCTAAAAGATTTCAAAGGAGTTTTAACTGGAGATCAAGTTCAAGAGCTTTTTGAAAAAGCAAAAGAGCATAAATTTGCATTACCTGCAGTAAACATTATCGGTACAGATTCTATCAATGCTGTTATGGAAACGGCTAAGAAGGTTAATTCACCTGTGATCATTCAATTGTCAAACGGTGGAGCACAGTTCTACGCTGGAAAATCCCTGAATAATGATAATTTACAAGCATGTATTCTAGGAGCTGTTTCAGCTGCTCAACACGTACATTTATTAGCAGAGCACTATGGTGTTGCCGTTATTTTGCACACTGACCATGCTGCCAAAAAATTATTGCCTTGGATTGATGGATTGTTGGACGCTGGCGAGAAATTCTTTGCTCAACATGGCAAGCCATTGTTTTCATCTCATATGTTGGACCTTTCTGAGGAGCCTTTGGAAGAGAACATCGAAATCTCTAAAAAATATCTAGAGCGCATGAAACCACTTGGTATGACTATCGAAATTGAATTAGGCGTTACTGGTGGTGAAGAGGACGGAGTGGATAACTCTGACGTTGATAGCTCAAAACTATATACTCAACCAGAAGAGGTTGCTTATGCTTTTGAAGAGCTTTCTAAAGTTTCTGATAAATTCACGGTAGCTGCTGCATTTGGTAATGTACATGGTGTTTATAAGCCAGGAAACGTGAAGTTACAACCTGTTATCTTACATAACTCTCAAGAATACATCCGTGAGAAATTCAATTTAACGGCTGAAAAACCAGTTAATTTTGTATTCCATGGTGGTTCTGGTTCTTCTCCTGAAGAAATCGAAGAAGCAATTTCCTATGGTGCTATCAAAATGAACATCGATACAGATATGCAATGGGCTTTCTGGGACGGTGTAAGAAAATACGAAGCTAAAAACCACGATTACCTACAGGCGCAGATCGGTAACCCAGAAGGTGCTGATTCTCCAAACAAGAAATATTACGACCCTCGTGTTTGGTTGCGTAAAGGTGAGGAAGCTTTCGTTGAGCGTTTGGAACAAGCTTTTGCTGAATTGAACGCTGTAAATGCTACAGATAAAATTTAATTCTTAATCGAATTACAAGTATAATAAGGGAGCTTTCCATTGCGGAAAGCTCTCTTTTTTTGTCCAGTTATCTGCTTTAATCCTGACCTCATTCGAGGCATATTCGAGAACGCCGAATTGGGAAAAGGATTTCTCGAATATGCCTCGAATAATACCCGATGCGAAGTAAGTAGATTTCTCTCGGAATGTTGGAGGGTAAAAAGGTCTTTTGGCCATTTTATTCTCCTTATCATGGAAAATCTGAATCTGTTGAAAACAATTCCGGTATCAGCATACTAAGCTAAGTTTAAACTCGTATATAATAATAGGAATACCTTATAAGAGGGGTTAAGAAATTGTGAAGTAAGTCAAATGTAAAATTGTCCTTTATCACATGTTTTATGCTATATAATCCTTAATATTACAATAAGAAGCAAATAAGAATGTATAAGGATCGATTTATAAATTATTTAAAATTTGAGAAGCGGTATTCTGGACATACGATCATTGCTTATGAGCGTGAAATAGATGGGCTGTTCCAATTTTTGGAAGTCGAGTCCATGCCCTTTGAGGAAATTGACTATCGATTTTTGAGGTATTATTTTTCCAATTTAAAGGAGCAGGGCAAGGAGGCCACTTCGGTGAATCGGGCGATATCTTCATTGAAATCATTCTATAAATTTTTAATGCGCGAAGGTCTGGTCAAGCAGAATCCGATTGCCTTGATCAAATCCTTGAAAACGGCCAAGAAACTGCCCGTAGTCGTCGAGAAAGAAAAGATGATCAAGTTATTGGACCATATGAATTCATCGTCTGAGGATTTTGAGCAAATCCGTGATTTCATCGTTTTGGAACTCTTGTTCGGAACCGGTATTCGTTTGGCGGAATTGTTAAAAATAAAGGAGCAGGATATTGATTTTTATAATAAAAAAATACTTATATTCGGAAAAAGGAGCAAGGAGCGTTTTGTTCCCATACACCAAACATTGGCCAAGGAATTGAGGAAGTATTTGGATTTGAAAAAAGCAAAAGATTTTCAAAACAAATCAACTGAATTGATCGTTAGCAAAGAAGGGAAGGAAGCTTATCCTAAACTGATATATCGAATTGTCAAGAAATACTTAAGTACGATCACTTCCCAAAAGAAAAGAAGTCCGCACGTATTGCGGCACAGCTTTGCAACCGCCCTGTTGGACAACGGCGCAGATTTAAATGCAATCAAGGAATTATTAGGTCATGCTGGGTTATCGGCAACACAAGTGTATACCCATAATTCGGCAGAACGTTTAAAATCAATTTATAAACAAGCTCATCCAAAAGCTTAAAAAAGGAGGAAAAATGAACATTACAGTGCAATCTATTAAATTTAATGCTGACAGTAAGCTAATCGAGTTCATTAAGAAGAAAGCGGAAAAACTAAATCAGTTCTTGGATAACATCATCGAAGGTGTATGTTATTTGCGACTGGAAAACGTAGAAGATGAAGCCAACAAAATAGTAGAACTTAAATTTAATGTTCCCGGCAATCAATTGTTTGCCAAAGCACAAGCTAAAAGTTTCGAGGAAGCAACGGATATTGCAATTGAATCTATTAGACGACAGATCAACAAACACAAAACCAAAACAAGAACTAATCTGAGTAATCACAAAGAAGTATTAAATCAAGAAGAAGAATTTTAACTACAATATTTAAAAACACGAAAAGGCTCCTGATGAGGGAGCCTTTTCGTGTTTTTAGACATTAGACAATAGACATCAGACATCAGACCGTTCTGGGGGTATAGCAGGGATAGATGGGTGGATGGGTAAAGATTTAAGGTTCCGCAGGAAGTTTTGTTAGCACACTGCTATTCTGAACGATCAGTGAAGAATCTGTAGACTCTTTTTTTAAAGGACGCTGTCATTCTGCACCGAAGGTGCAGGAACTGTACGCTATGTTGAACCAGGATGCCCTTCGCATAGCTCAGGGTAGGGATGGGAGGATGGGCCAAGATCGGGGTCTTGAACCAGGATGCCCTTCGCATAGCTTAGGGAATGGGATGGGAGGATGGGCCAAGATCGGGGTCTTGAACCAGGATGCCCTTCGCATAGCTTAGGGAATGGGATGGGAGGATGGACCAAGGTTTAAGGTTCCGCAGGAAGTTTTGTTAGCACACTGCTATTCTGAACGATCAGTGAAGAATCTGTAGACTTTTTTTTTAAGGAGGCTGTCATTCTG
>NZ_JBSHLH010000029.1:0-36279 GCF_053644255.1 Sphingobacterium sp. NPDC055431 | reverse complement strand
TTTATGTTGTTATTTTGGTTATATAAAAATATAAACAAATAATCTTATGCTATCTCTTTGTATTAGCACGTCCTAAATACAAACATAAGGCCTACCAAACGAGATAATTTATAGCAGAATGAAATTCTGGCAATGATCCTGTTTCCTGGTCTCGAAGGTTAGCGAAGCCGAGGTGCCGCTTGATGATCCTTCGGAATACGGTAGAGGTCATCTCGACGCCGCTCAATGAGCTTTGCAGTTGTTCCTACCAGCCGATCCAATAGTTCAGCTTCAGCATAAAGGTGTTCGTCGGAGCAATTCGCCAGATGTTATCGAGGTTGCTGCCCCAACCGGGTTGGTAAACAGGCATCCTTCCGGATCTGTTATGCTCCCAAACGAGGTAAAGGGTAGAACCGGGCAGGTATTCCCAGCGTGCTACCAAATTGGAACGGAATTCATTGAAACTGAAATTCGGATCCTTGAAGCTTCCGGCTTGTGCACCCGTGCCTACGCTGTATATCCCATCTGCATAGCTGATCTGCTCCGGACTGAATTCTTGGAAACGCTCAGAATAGGTTCTGGAAAGGGTATTTGTGGCGTACTTAAATCGATCGTATTGCGCTGTCGAAGTAAATGGGGATCCATAATATTGAATGGAAAGGTCCGGGGTGATGTTGCCCTGCAGCCTAAAGGTAAATCCATAGGTCTCCTGCCGCATCCTTCCCATCACATAGGTCGCTTCATCAGCATTGATGCTAGGGAGCTCACTGGTGCTTATATATTGCAGGTTATCCTTGTTCCAGGCATAGTTAAACTGCGTAACCAAATGTATATGGTTTCCTAAGCGGAAAGTCAGGGACGGTCTGATTTCATTGTATCTTGTTTCTCCGTCCAGGAAATGCTTGCCGTCGTAGTCAACCTTGATGAAAACACGTTTTGCACGGTCGGAGTTCATGGAGAAAGTACTCGTAAAGTTCGGGTTATAGCGAAGGTCATAACCACCGCGGAGCATGCGACTGTCAACCGAGTTCCAGCTGAAGGCTTCCTTTAGGTCCATTTCTATTCTTCGCTTGATGGTCAAGCTTCTAAAACGGACCGCAAGGTTATTATCCATGGCCTTGCCACCGTAGTTCCAAACGTTCCTTTGGGTCAAGGTGATACCAGCGGCGCGGAAAGGTCCCCATGGATCGGTCTTGCGGAAAGCAAGTTCCGATTCGTTCAGTTTATAGTCGGTTTGTTTAAGGTAACCGACCTCATTTAAATCGAAACCAGGGGAGGACCAGCTAAAGGTTTCAGCATAGTTCCATTGGGCATTTCCCTTTTTCCCGGCCTTGATGTATCCGCCGGTTCCACTAAGAGAAGTGGCGTCTGGATTCATGTTGAGGTATTCGGCTCCCGATTTTCGTTGAAAGAAGTGCGTAGCATTGGTCTTTGTAGCCATTAGGGCATCTTTCGTTCCCGAAAGCGTACTGTACATGGCTTTGGTTTCCACATAATAGAGGCGATTGGAGAAATACTTGGTAAAGTCAACTCCAGCGGTAAAAGCGTCTTTAACCAGGAACTCCTCTAGATGCGGAGCATCCATCTTGCGGTTGACCGAAGTGATCATACCTCCCAAAAGGGTATTACCGTCCCAGTTTTTCTGTACCCTCGCAACGGTATAGTTGGTCAATGGTTCGGTTTGTATCCGTTCTTCGCCAGTTCCGAGCTGGGTAACCTTTTGGGAAGTCTTGGCGGTTATACTTTCCAAGATCCCTATGGTAAGACCTTTGCGGTTTGTTCCGGTAAGTTTCATGGCACCAAGGATGGGCACGAAATCGGTGCTGCTGGCAAAGATCTGCTGATTGTCCACCAATGGGTATTGATATCGAGATCTGGAACCGATCCGGCGGGAATAGAACATCATTCCGCCTTCATTGTTGTCAAATTCCAAAATATGCTTTCCTTCCAAAAAGAAAGGTCTTTTTTCTTCATAAAATACCTCGTAGGCAGTTAGGTTCATGACAGAAGGATCCAGTTCGACCTGACCATAGTCAGGATTGATGGAAAGGTCCATGGTATAATCTGAAATGGCGAATTTAGCATCCAGACCCGCATTTGGTTTCCAGCGGTTACCATCTTGGTAGGGACTGTTTGCGATCTTCGGTTCGCGGATCAGTTTGTTCATTACATAGGGCAAGAATTCAATCCCTTTAGGTTTTGGTAAGTCCTGCATGCCATGCATGGTTCCGAAGGAGAACACATGCCCATTGTTCTTGATCGGGATCATGGACCAGTTCTGTACCTCATTATTTCGGCGGATTATCCGGCGGACATGCAGTCCCCAGATACCGTCGTCGTTCTTTTGGTTGTATCGGATCTGGTTGAAAGGGATTCTCAGTTCCGCGGTCCAGCTGGAATCGGCCAGGTCTTGATGGGTACGGCCTTCCCATACGGCATTCCAGGAAAGGTTGACCGATAGTTTGTCCGTTACCGTAAGGTCTGTTTTATTACCACCAAGGTTGATATTGAATTCCACGGCAGCGCGGTAATCGTGGTAAGGATCGAAGGCGATACTGATCAGGTCGCCGTTGCTGTTGTCGTCCCGATTTCCGATAAAGGCGTTCATGGTCTCAGGGTGTATATCCTTGCAATAAACCCCAACATAGATGTTCTTGTCATCGTAAAAGATCTTCATTTTGGTCCACGAGCCGGTATGTGCCCGTTCAAAGGGGATAACCTGGGAAAATTTCTCCGACCAGACCCCTTGGTTCTGCCAGAGGTCTTCATCCAGTTTTCCATCGACCTTAGGTTGATGTTCCGAGATTTTGGTGGCTTGGTAATCCCGTTTGTAGGCATCTTCAAAAGATACAACAGGCTTACGCTCATCTTGACAAAATGCAAAGCTTATATGGAAGAGTAAGATTAATGACAGTACGTATTTCATCGGTTGAGTTTAGGAAAACACGAGGTTTTAAATCGATCGTGCCAAATGTATTAAATTATTGATTAATAATAGGGGGAAGGGATGTTTAATTTCTGTTACCTGATAGGGAAAAAGGAGGGGGTGCTTGGTATTTGAACCAGGATGTTCGGGATGTGAGGATGGACCAAGATCATGGGTAAAACGTGGCGACATAGACTATATTTGACCACAGTTCTGGTTCAAACCAACCTATCCGATCCTTTTTCATTCCATGTGACATTGATTGTTAATTTTTTTGTCCCTGATTATCAGTTGAATATATTTTTATTTAATATGTATATACTTATTAATTTTATTTGTATGATATTCTATGTTATTTTTGTGATATAAACGGTAAAATATTACCTTTAGCACTGCTTTATACCTATGAAAATCAATAAATTACAACATTAATAAGTTTTTGTTATTTTTGTTTGTCCAGTATGTTTATACAATAACGAGTTAGCGCGTTAGGACATAAACGAATAATCAACCAGTAATTTTTACTGAAACCTAAGATTCTCGTTTAGTAAATTGAATTAATGTTACTTGTGGGGGATTATGAGGGTGATTCCCCATTAAGTAATATTGGCCTTATCGAATTGTTTGAATACCTCTTTAGCATTTTTATTCTGAACGATCAGTGAGGAATCTGTACGGTTCGCCCCCTGATGATCTTGTCATTCTCAATCGAAGATTGAGGACCTGTACGCCAATGCCTTCGGTAATTGATTAAGTGTGTAAAATTCCGAGATTCTTCCTTCGAACCATTGGCAAGTTGAATTTCAAACAATTCTCTTCGTTACTTTTGATGTCCAAAAGAAACCAAAAGGCTTCCTTCGGAAGTAAAATGTTCCTTAACTCACTAATGATGCGGAATTCCTGTAATAAAAAGAACCCTAGAAGGGTTCAATTATTTTAGCAATCCCATCGCACAGGGCAACGGCATTCTTTCCATTTTTCCGCCATTGGAAATGAGCCGGTTGCTAAAGGGCTTCCTTCGGAAGGATGGAGTCTGTTTTGTAAACCCCCAGCGGGGGTGTAATCTTTATAGAAGGGTGATTTTTTCTTCAGCTAACCCACGGCGTGGGTGAAATGTTTTTCAATAAATCTTTTGTGTCACCCTGAGGGCTTTCCCCGAAGGGTCTCGGACCTATCCATTCTTTATTTGAAATAGTTTACTCATCTTACGATTCGTAATGACAACCATCTCAAAAAAATAAAAAAAATAGATTCTTCGTTTCACTCTGAATCCCTCTATTGCGTATTTTGATTCTGAACGATCAGTGAAGAATCTGTACGCCAATGCCTTCGGTAATTGATTAAGTCCGTAAAATTCCGAAATTCTTCCTTCGTCAAAATGACATCGTGGCGGAAACCGAAGGTGCAGGAAAGTACGCCATACAATCCTATTAAATGTTCCAAATATGAAGCGGGCGAATGCGATTCGCCCCACCCAAGCGTGATAAATTAATAACCGAAAGGCATATCACCAATGATTTTGGTTTAATAATCCTGTGCCGAGTCTCGAGAGATATCAAGCAAAGCCAAGATGCCGCTCGTCCATCAGAATTGATCTTGGTCTATCCTCCAATCCCGTTTCCTGAGTGGCGTCGAAAGACATCCTGGTTCGTTCCCAGTTCTTGGTCCATCCTCCAATCCATTCCATCCTGGTTCATTCCCAGTTCTTGGCCCATCCTCTAATCCTTCCCATCCTGGTTCAAAAAAACACCAATCCTCCCAAGCCAAATGTCTCAAATCTCAAATCTCACATCTCATATCTATTGACTATTATTTAATTTTTGCCTATCTTAAAAGCTATAAACCTTAAAACCTCTATCCTTATGGGAAACATAAACCTCAATCGTAGGCAATTTATTTTTGGAACCGGGGCCTTGCTGTCCATTGCTGCCTTGCAGCAGGCGGGCTTTGCTGCGGAAATATTAAAAGCTAGAACGGTAGCCTTGATTGGTGCCGGATGGTATGGTAAAAGTGACCTGTTCAGGTTGTTGCAGGTAAGTGATGTAGAGGTGGTTGCGGTTTGTGATGTGGACAAAAAGCACCTGGAGGAAGCTTCAACGTTGATTTCCCAAAAGCAGAAATCCAAAAAGGTACCCAAGAAGTATTCAGATTATAGGAAGCTATTGGCAGAAAACAAGCTGGATCTGGTGTTGGTCGGTACGCCAGACCATTGGCATGCCCTGATCGGAATTGCAGCCATTGAATCGGGAGCACATGTGTATCTGCAAAAGCCGATCAGTGTGGATGTTATGGAGGGTGAAGCGGTAGTTGCAGCGGCAAGAAAGCATAATAGAAAGGTTCAGATCGGTACGCAGCGTAGAAGTACGCCGCATATGATCGATGCCAAAGAAAATATAGTGGAGAAAGGATTGTTGGGTAAAATTTCGCATGTGGAAATGTGCTGTTATTACCATATGAAGAGCAATGCCAATCCGCCTGAAGAACCGGTTCCAGATTTCTTGAATTATGAAATGTGGACAGGTCCTGCGCCATTGCGGCCTTACGATGGGCTTCCGCATGGTGGTTGGTGGCGCGCATTTATGGAGTACGGAAATGGGATAACGGGCGATATGTGTGTGCATATGTTCGATACGGTTCGTTGGATGTTAGGTTTGGGCTGGCCTAAAAAGATATCGGCAACAGGCGGAATCTATGTGCAAAAAGAAGCGAAATCCAATATCGCCGATACGCAAACCGCTATTTTTGAATACGATGACCTGAATTGCGTGTGGACCCACCGTACCTGGGGTACGCCGGCAGATCCTGAATTCCCTTGGGCATTTGTGATCTATGGCGATAAGGGAACTCTGAAAGGAAGTACCATGAAATGGGAGTTTATCCCGGAAAAAGGGGAGAAGATCGTCCGTGATGTGGTCTATGAAAGAGAGCAATACCCTGAGGACCTGAAGGAACCTCGGATTGAGCTCAATGCCGCACCAGCGACAAGAGGTCAGATGCGGAACCTGCTTTCCGCCATCGATAAAAATACCTTGCCGATTGCAGATGTGCTTCAGGGACATATCTCTACAGCATCCTGTATTCTGGCAAACCTGTCCATGGAATTAAATCGTCCATTGGTCTATGATCCGGAGAAGAAGGTCTGTGTTGGAGATGAGGAAGCTACAAAGAGATTGAAAAGAGAATATAGGGCACCTTGGAAACATCCTTACCAAGGCGCTTAAAAAGAAATACTATTTTATGTTGTTTTGTATAGCCTGAAAGAGTTTATTAAAGCTGTGCTTAAGCTCTTCAGGCTCTTTTATTTCTATCTTGTCGCCAAACATCATGAGCCATCTCGGGAACTCATGTTCGATGTCGCGGCTTTCAAAAACCATTTCTATTTTATCCCCAACCTTAGCTTCAGATACAAATCCATAAGTGTTTCTTTGCCAGCGCATAAAAGGAGCGAAGTCCCGGCTAACCAGAACCTTGGATTTGATCTTGGGTAGCTCGGGGGATTTCTGGTTCGACATGTATTCATCAATGCTGATATGCCTTTTGCTGAACTTGTTTTCCAGCGCTGTGACCTGTGCAATCCGATCGCTCCGGAACTGCCTGAAGTCCATACGTTGCAGGCAATAGGCAACGATATACCAAAACCCTATCTCGTGGACAATGCCAATAGGTTCGATAATCCTTAGGATGGCTTCGTCATCCTTGATTCCTTGGTATTCAATTTGGATCTGGGTTTTATTGGCAATAGCTTCAATAGCGGTACTCAATACATGCGGAACCTTTTCAGGGAAGATAGGTACATGTTGTTTGCGCATGATGATCTGTTCCTGCATGTTGGTCACCAGGTCTTGGTCATTGCTCTTTAAGATCGCCTTGATTTTCATCAATGCGGAAGAGTAAAGCGAGAAACCTGCTTGATCCAGGTATTTTTCGGCTAGTTTCTCCGTGGCTACAAAGCAAAGGGCTTCTTCCTTACTGAAGGAAACCGGCGGAAGTCGGTAACCGTCCATA
Organism: Sphingobacterium sp. NPDC055431; assembly: GCF_053644255.1. Taxonomy (NCBI): domain Bacteria; kingdom Pseudomonadati; phylum Bacteroidota; class Sphingobacteriia; order Sphingobacteriales; family Sphingobacteriaceae; genus Sphingobacterium; species Sphingobacterium sp. NPDC055431. The sequence continues at coordinate 29,369 of NZ_JBSHLH010000029.1, read as the reverse complement.
ATGCTGTAGCCCATTCCAGCTTCACCAATCAATGGAACCCCTGCCTGCTCCAGGCTTTTGATATCCCTATAAATGGTACGAAGGCTGACATCAAAGCGATCGGCCAATTCCTGCGCCTTTACAACCCTTTTAGATTGCAATTGAATCAATATCTCAACAATACGGTCGAATCTTTTCTTGATATCTACGGACATGAATAGCTTAGATTTCGCTTAATTTAAAAGTGTCTTTAAGTCTAATTCCTTTTTCGGTGTACTGCAAGGTTGCGCATTCATTTACGGAGTCATGCTCGAAGAACATGATATATTCATTATCAACGATCTCTTTCCAGTAATCTTGTCTTTCCTGCATGGTTACCAGTGGTCTCACATCATAGCCCATGACATAGGCAATTGGAATATGTCCTACAGAAGGAAGTAAGTCCGCCATGTAGAGAATGGTTTTTCCTTTGTATTGGATTTGCGGAAGCATCATGGCCTCGGTATGGCCATAGGCAAAGCGCATATGGATCTCAGTGTCGTATTGAGGACTTTCGATATCGATAAAGTTCAGTTGCCCACTTTCTTGGATTGGCATAATGTTCTCCTTCAAAAAAGACGCTTTCTCCCTTGGATTTGGATTAACTGCCCACTCCCAATGATCCTTATTGGACCAATATCTTGCATTTTTGAATGCAGGCAATAGTTTTTCACCTTCTCTTTTAATGGCATCACCACAATGGTCAAAATGCAAATGGGTCAATATTACATCGCTAATGTCATCACGATGGAATCCAAGTTTAGCTAAGGACTTATCCAGCGTATCGTCGCCATGCATATGGAGATGGCTAAAGAATTTCTCATCCTGCTTGTCACCGATTCCAGTATCGACCAAAGTCAATCGCTTGCCATCTTCAATAAGCATCAAACGGTTTGCCCAGGTACATAAGTTCTTATCATCCGCTGGATTCGTTCTCTGCCAGAGGCTTTTTGGTACAACGCCAAACATGGCGCCACCATCTAATTTGAAGAATCCAGTATCTATACTATGTAGTTTCATTTGTGATTGCTTTAACGGTTCTCAATTTGGCAGATCAGCCAAGTATTATAAAAATGATGTTTTAAGTCGGCTAAATCAAGTTTAATTTAAGATTTCCGGCATAATTGCACATAAATGTAATTTTGGTATTTATTTCTGTAATCCATATAAGCTATTAATTGTTTATTGTACAGACCTTTGGAATACACTAAACAAAAGAGAAAATGAGAACAAACAATCGTAGAGAATTCCTAAAGAGTGGTGCCTTGGCCGGATTGGGACTGATCAGCTCCAATGTTTTATTTGGCAGTACGACCATGGAAACAAATATGAATAGCAATTCTAATCTCCAAGAAAAGGGAATGCGGATATTAGGTTCGGGAAAACATCAATTAGCGGTGTCCGCATTTGGCTTAGGCTGTATGGGCATGAGTTATCACCGCAGTTTTGTTCCTGACCGTCAGATGAGCATAAACCTGATTAGAAAAGCAGCAGAATTGGGTTTAAACTTCTTCGATACCGCCGAAGCTTATGGTCCGCGGATCAATGAAGAATTAGTTGGAGAGGCCTTACAGCCAATTCGTAAGGATATATTGATAGCAACCAAGTTTGGCTTCGTGAACGGGGTTCCGGCCAAAGGTTTGGACAGCAGACCGGAAACGATCAAGAAGATGGTGGATCTATCCTTAAAACGCTTGAAGACAGATTATATAGATTTGTTATATCAACATCGAGTTGATCCAAATGTTCCGATGGAAGATGTTGCCGGAACGGTAAAGGAATTGATCCAAGCAGGGAAAGTCAGGAACTTTGGCTTGAGTGAAGCGAGTGCTGAAAATATCAGGAAAGCCCATGCTGTGCAACAGGTTACGGCCTTGCAAAGTGAGTATTCCTTGGTTACCCGCCAACCTGAAACCACAGTGATACCTGTTTGTGAGGAATTGGGGATAGGCTTTGTTCCTTACAGTCCATTGAGCAGAGGATTGATAACGGGTTATATCAATGAACGGACGAAATATAATGCTGAAAATGATAACCGACCAGCCTTGCCTCGTTATCAAAAGGATGCCATTATTGCCAATTGGCCTTTGATCGATATGCTTAAGGATTTTGGTGACCATAGAGGGTTGACCGTAGCTCAGGTGGCATTGGCATGGCTATTGGCCCAGAAACCTTTTATAGTTCCCATTCCGGGAACCACTAAACTGGCACACCTAAAAGAAAACCTGGATTCTCGGGATTATCAATTTGATCCGGCAGAATTAAAGGATTTGACCGCCGCATTGGATAAGATCAAGATTGTAGGCGAAAGGGCAGTTGGTCAGCAGGCAAGTCAGATCAATAATTAAGAATTGCTAGTACAACAATATTGCTGCTTTTTAGGTTATTATCAGTAAAAAATAATCATGCTATGGAAATTAAGTCGATTTTGAGATATTTATTGGGGTTTTTAGTGGTTTTTTCTTTTGGAAATCTCTTTTCGCAAGAAAAAGCTGTGGATTTGGGCGAAAAAAAGCAAATTCACTTGATCAGGATAGCAGAAATTGAGGTAATTCCAGAATATTGGGAAGAATATAAGGAAATTGTTCTGTATGGAGCCAGAGAGTCTGTAGAGAAGGAGGAGGGTGTCATATCGATCTTTCCCATGGAGATCCAAGCCGAGAAACATAAAATCAGGATCCTGGAGATCTATAGGGATCAAAAAGCCTATGAAGACCATATCAAGTCCAAACATTTCCAGCATTATAAAACGTCGACCCTGAAAATGATCAAGGATTTGAAACTGGTAGATATGAATGCCTTGGATGTTGGACTTATCAAAAAGATTTTTATTAAAGAAAATATCAGCGATTAGAAAAAGTAACTACCGTAATTGTGGTATCTAATACCGTAATAAGTATAAAAATAACAAGGCTAAAAGCGGGATATTTGAGGAGTTAGTTTGTTATTTTATTAAAGAATAGCATCAATTGAGGGGAAAGGGAAATTCCCCTCTTTTTTTGTGTCAGGATGGGGGTTCGACAGGCTCACCCACCGGCTGTGCCAAGAACTTCTGTTACTTTTTCGCGGAAAAGTAACCAAACCGCTTCGGCCCATTTAAGATGGCTTTTCGCACCATCCACTACACATGGATAGAATGCCTTGATGTCGGGAATATCTTTTGCAAGATCACCCCTTTTGATGGTATGATCATGAAAAAGCATTCCAAGGCCAATCCCATCGCGCAAGTCAACGGCATTCTTTCCATTTTTCCGCCATTGGAAATGAGCCGGTTGCTAAAGGGCTTCCTCCGGAAGGATGGTTGTTTATATAAATTAGGAACCTTGGAAGGGGTGATATCTTTATAGAAGATTTGGCCAATAATCAGACCAACCCCTAGCAGGGGTGAAATATTTTTCTGCAATTTGTCTTGAAGAAATAAAATAGTTCGTTCGCTGTGCTCACGATAACAACGATTCTAAAAAAAATACAACAATAGATTCTTCGCTGCGCTCTGAATCTCTCCCCAACCCATTTCCAATTCTGAACGATCAGTGAGGAATCTGTACGGTTCTCTATAAAAATTGCCTGTCATTCTTTACCGAAGGTAAAGGACCTGTACGCCAATATAATCCGCAATGTTTTCTTTCAAAATATGCAACGGGCATATTCAATACGCCCCTTCGCATATTGCCGCCTTTTCAAGAGAGGTAAGGCCATAATCATGGCCCATCCTCTCATCCTTTTAATCCTGGTTCAAAACCAGTTCATGGCCCATCCTCTCATCCTTTGCATCCTGGTTCAAAACCAGTTCTTGGCCCATCCTCTCATCCTTTGCATCCTAGTTCAAAAGCGTATCCAATATACCCGTACGAAAGTGTCTAAAAACTGCGTTTTGTTCCCTCTACTCTCCAGCAAAAAAGGGGCAATCTTTTCAGATTACCCCTTAATGGTTATTGTTTCTTGTTTAGTTAATGCTTAGTGGATGAAAAGCAATTCGCGTAATTTTGGCAAAGGCCATTTAGCGTCATCAACGATTTTTTCAAGTTTGTTGACGTGGTAGCGGATTTCGTCGAAGAACGGTTTTACAACCTCGTCGTAAGCGATCGCTTTTTCACGCATGTCGTCGATGGTGTTTGCTTTTTTACGGGCTTGACGCATTTCCTCTGCCTGTTCAAGGATAATGTTCACGTGCTTGGAGATACGCTCCACATAGTTTAGCTGTGAACTGTATGCCTCTTTGCTCAAACCTAAGTCCTTAAGACCTCTTACGTTTTCAATCAATTGGTTTTGATAGATCAAACATGCAGGAGCAATCTGACTAGTTACGACATCACCAATTACACGAGCTTCGATTTGAAGTTTCTTGAAGAAGTTCTCCAATAAGATCTCATGTCTAGCTTCAGATTCACGTCTTGAGAAGATTCCTAAAGTTTCGAAAAGCTCTAGAGATTCTGGTTTTACATAGACATCAAGGGCTTTTGGTGTAGACTTGATGTTAGAAAGTCCTCTGCCAGCCGCTTCAATTTCCCATTCTTCGCTATAGCCATTTCCTTCGAAACGGATTGCTTTTGAATCTTTGATGTATTTACGGACAACGTTTAGGATCGCAAGGTCTTTCTTGATTCCTTTTTTGATCTGTTTGTCGACTTCATTTTTGAATTCAATCAATTGCGTAGCAACGATTGCATTCAAGATGGTCATTGGCAATGCTGAGTTTGCAGAAGATCCAACAGCGCGGAACTCGAATTTATTGCCGGTGAAAGCGAAAGGAGAAGTGCGGTTACGGTCGGTGTTATCCAATTTCAGATCAGGGATTTTTGGAATACCGTGCCATAGGTTTGCATCAGCCTTAACTTTTTTGGCAACGCGAGCAGATTCAACTTCTTCTAGGATTTCATCCAATTGAGAACCTAAGAAGATAGAGATAATCGCTGGAGGAGCTTCGTTGGCACCGAGGCGGTGGTCATTGGAATGACTTGCGATAGATGCTCTCAATAGGTCGGCATGCTCATAAACAGCTTTGATGGTGTTGACGAAGAACGTCAAGAACATCAGGTTGTTTTTAGGAGTTTTTCCTGGCGAAAGCAGGTTCACACCTGTGTTGGTGATTAAGGACCAGTTATTGTGTTTTCCGGATCCGTTTACACCGCTATACGGTTTTTCATGTAATAAAACCTTAAAGTTGTGACGAATGGCAACTTGTTCCATTACGTTCATCAACAATTGGTTATGGTCGATAGCCAAGTTGATCTCTTCAAACATAGGAGCACATTCAAATTGAGAAGGGGCAACTTCGTTGTGACGAGTTTTCAAAGGGATACCTAATTTCAGGGCTTCGTTTTCAAGGTCCACCATGTAAGCTAATACACGCTCAGGAATCGCACCGAAGTAATGGTCCTCTAATTGTTGTCCTTTAGCTGACATATGTCCGAACAAGGTTCTTCCTGTCAATTGTAGGTCAGGACGAGCGTTATATAAGGCAAGGTCAACCAAGAAATATTCTTGTTCGATACCCAAAGAAGCATTTACTTTGGTAACGGCTTTATCAAAATATTGAGCAACATCCGTTGCAGCTTTGTCAATAGAAGCGATAGCTTTTAATAAAGGCGCTTTGTAATCTAGGGATTCGCCAGTGTAAGAAACGAATACGGTAGGGATACATAAGGTTTTGCCAGCACCAGTTTCAAAGATAAAGGCAGGGGATGAAGGGTCCCAAGCAGTATAACCCCTAGCTTCGAAAGTATTACGGATACCGCCGTTCGGGAAAGAAGAAGCATCTGGTTCTTGTTGTACCAATGCATCCGCGTTGAATTTCTCGATTGCGCTTCCATCCGTGTCCGGTTCAAAAAAAGCATCGTGTTTTTCAGCTGTTGATCCAGTCAAAGGTTGAAACCAGTGGGTATAGTGCGAAGCACCATTTTCTAGGGCCCAAGTTTTCATGGCTTGCGCGATGTAGTCTGCTAATTCTCTGCTGATCTGTTTTCCTTCGTCGATAGATGATTTTAATTCGCTAAAAGTAGACTTTGAAAGGTAATCTCTCATTTTAGAGATGCTGAACACATTTTTATTGAAAATGTGAATTGCGCGTTCTGAATTTACCTCAGTTGTTTCGTTGAACATGTGCTTTGAGGCAGTTTCAACTGCGGCTAGTCTGGAGTTTAACATGCTGTTAGTATTAGATATACTTAAGTTTTTGTTGATTACTGATTTTTTCTTCTAAATTTTTATCAAAAGTATAGGAAAAACATTTTACTTGGATAAAATTTTTGAAAAAAAATGTAAAAAAGTATGGTTTTTAGTGTTTTTTAACAAAAACAGGCGGTAATTATTGAAAATTACCGCCTGTTTTGAGTTTCTATTGTAAAATTAGTTGACTTCAAGTCCCCAATCTATACCTTTTTCTGTTGCTTTGACTCCTTTCTTGATCCAATTTGCTGCTGGTTTTCCTTTTAGGAAGTGATCGAAGAATTGAGCTTCGCGAATTTGAATGTCTTTTCGGTTCTGTCTTTGGATTAGATTGTGGTCATCACCGTTATAGTTCAATAACCAAACCGGTTTATTCAACCTTCTCAATGCGGTAAAGAATTCTATCCCTTGGTACCAAGGCACAGCTCCGTCATTGTCGTTATGCATGATCGCCACAGGGGTGTTGACCTTGTCCATAAAGAACAGTGGCGAGTTCTCAATATATAGATCTCTAGCTTCCCAAAGCGGCTTTCCGATACGGCTTTGTGTATTCTCATATTGGAACTGTCTGGACATTCCCGTTCCCCAACGGATTCCACCGTAGGCCGAGGTCATGTTGACAACAGGAGCTCCAGCCCATGCTGCGGCATACATATCGGTACGGGTAATCAGGTGTGCAACTTGATAACCACCCCAGCTCTGTCCTTGGATTCCCATTTTAGTGGAGTCCACCCAATTGTTGTTTCTAGCCAAATGATGCATACCCGAATTAATAAACTCTTCAGCTGATCTTCCTGGATAGCCAGTTTCATAACGGATGTCCGGTGCGAAGACCAAATAGCCGTTACTTACGAAATAAGGGATATTCAAACGGGATGGAGTAGGAGCCGGCGCTTGGTAGCCATATAGCCCATCTGATAGCGTTTCATAGAAATAAGCAATAATCGGATATTTCTTATTCGGATCGAAATCTTCAGGCTTATAGAGAATACCTTCCGATTTATAGCCTTTTGGCGTGGTCCAATGTACCAATTCAGCCGTTCCCCAGTTGTAATTCGCCTGTTGAGGGTTAATATCGGATAGTCTGGTTTCGTTTTTGAAGTTCGCTAATAGATATAGATCCGGTGAATGCTGGTAATCCTCTTTTGTATAGATAAGCTTATTCAATTTTTCATCCGTATTAAGCATTCTATAAGCATGCGGACCTGACCATAGTTTGCTGATTTCTTTTTTTCCTAACTTATAGAGACCTTGATTTTTGTCGATTTTATTGAAACCATTTAAGAAAACAGTCTTTGACTCATCGATCTGGTTGTAATTGATCCTTGGGTCATCGTTCCTATATAGGTTTTCCATGCGATAGACCATTTGGTTTTGTCTTCCAAGGCCGTGGGTAAGGTTGGTTTTGTTTTTGCCATCAAGACTTAATTTCCAGATATCATATCGGTCATTGATATAGATGTATTTGCCATCCTTTGACCATCCAGCGATTCCATAGGGTCCTGGAGCGGCAGGGACATCATTCTCTTCATCCACAAAGCTGACCTGCAAGCCTTCATTCAGTTGTTTCGTGCTTTCAGATGCGATATGGAAGCTGTACCAATTACCATTGCTACGGTTGAAATAAACGACATAATCGCCGTTTGGTGCTAATGCAGCAAATCCAGAGTTAGATTTTGTGACCAATTTATTTTTACCTGTCAGGGTTGATATAGCGTAGATATCAGAACGCATGCCACCTTCCCATTGGGTTTCTATTCTGTATTCCTTGTCGGAAGTCGCCATTGCCCATTCGTTGTCAGCATCGCCGGTCAAGGAGATTCTATTGAATGTTTCATCAGATAATGGAATCACATTTCTATTGGACGCCAGATTGACCATGGCGGTATAGTTCCTGGACAGGTCTCTTCTTAGGTTAACCAATTGCATAGGTTGCAGGTAATCATCTTGCCAGTGCCAGATATCCACTTTGGCATGTTCGAATTCCACCAAAGTGGTGTCCTTTACCCTTGGAATTGGAGCCAATCCGAAAAACAGTCTTTTTCCAGATTTGCTAAAGGTTAAGGAGCCATCACCGGATACAAACCAGTTTTGAGGAATCCCATTGGAATTTCTATCAGCCAATATCACGGCGGAGTCTTGATTTGCTGTATAATAATAAAGCTTATATTCCTTTAGCAGGGATTTTTCAGGAGTCTTGTCCGCTAAGAAACTCAGTTGCTTTGTGGCATCATCAAACTGAATGTTCTTATAAGTTCCTTTCCCTGAGCTTATTTTCTTTTTGGATTTGTTGGCAAGGTCCATGATAAATAGACCGGATTCATTTAAGGAGTCTTTTTCTGGACCTTTAATGGAATAAACCAAGAATTTCCCGTCATCACTCCATTCGTAACTATCCGCTTTTAAGATATTGCTTGTATCAGCCGTATTTAAGTTGAGGACCGTTAAGGTAGGGGTAGGTTTTTCTTTTTTGGATGCAGATTTCGTTTTACTGCTGTCTGAACTATTCGGGATGATGGTTTCGTGCAGGAAGGCGACGAAGTCATTTCCATCCTTAGCGATTTTATAGGATTTCACCTGTGCAAATTTGCTGGACTGGTTTTTAGCGATATTAAAGACCAAAAGAGAGTCCTTAGGCATTTCATCAGGTTTCTTTTTCTTGATCTTTGCCTGCCTTACTTCCTGAAAAGGAGCTTTGATTAAACCAATCAAATGTTTTTCATCCTTGGTCAGCTTAAGGTCTGCACCTCTAGGGATTTGAAGCAGTTGTTGATTGTTTGCATTTTTTACAATGGAAGTCGCATCACCTTCTTGTGGGGTAATGCTATAATAAATCAGATTTCCAGATTTGCTGATCTCAGGTTTACTGATAACATTCCAGGAATCATAAACAGTGTGATCAATTGGTTTTTTCTGTGCATAAGTTAGTGAAATTGCACTTAAACCAAATAGTATTAAGCCAAATTTACGTTTCATATAAATTGATGTTTGGAATTTCAATAATACCCAAAATTTGTTAACTTAGGTTAGGTTAAAAGATAACAATTTTAGTATAATCGCATTAATTCACTTTATATGAAAAACACAGGTATTATAATCAGTATTATCGCCGGCCTATCCATCATTGTGTTTGCCATGATCTTTGGTAATGCCTATAAGTATAAGTACAGAAATTCCAATACGATTAATGTGACCGGTAATGCGATGACTAATTTTGAGTCTGATATCGTGAAATGGTCTGCAGTGTTCAGCCGTAAATCCATGGATTTAAGTGAAGCTTCCGAACAATTGAAGCGAGATCGTGAATTGGTGAAGGATTTTTTGGTTCGCCAAGGGGTCAATGAAAAAGAGATTCTGTTCAATGCCGTTAATATTGCCCGTGACTTTACCTACCATACCGATCAGAATGGAAATAGCTTCAATACCTTTACCGGATATAGCCTTTCGCAAAATGTTTCCATTGAATCAAAAGATTTAGATAAGGTTGCCAACGCTTCGCGTGAAATCTCCACCTTGATCTCGCAAGGGGTAGAGTTGGCCTCCAATGCTCCTAACTACTATTTCTCGGGTCTTGAAGACCTGAAATTGAAGTTAATCTCAGAGGCCTCCCAGAATGCAAAGGTAAGGGCAGAAAACATCGCTAAGGAAGCGGGATCTTCTTTAGGTTCTCTTGTCAAAGCCGATTTAGGGATCTTCCAGATTACCGGTCAGAATGAAAATGAAGAATATTCCTATGGTGGTGCCTTTAATGTGACCTCCAGAAAGAAAACTGCGAATATTACCGTGAAGACGAGTTATTTATCTGAATAGTATTTAAGTATATAGTATTTAGTATTTAGTATTTAGTATTTAGTATTTAGACTTTGTTGGTCTTGGTATTTGAACCAGGATTGGGGTTCGACTCCGCTCACCCACCGAGGATGAGAGGATGGACCAAGATCATGGTTTGAACGTAGTTTCTAAGACTATATTTAATCATATTTCCGTAGGGGCGAATCGCATTCGCCCGCTTCATATTTTGAATAAATAATAGGTTTGTAATACGTGATTTCCTACATTTTCGGTTTCCGCCACGGTGTCATTCTGACGCAGGAAGAATCTTGGAACTATGCAAACCTAATTTCATTGGCGAACAGGTCCTTGATCTTCGATCAAGAATGACAAGAACATGTTGAGGCATTCACGTACAGATTCTTCACTGATCGTTCAGAATTGGAAGCCTCCTGAGAGGGATTCAGAGTAAAACGAAGAATCTATTTCTTATTTTTTTAGGGATGCGGGTCATTTCGAATCGCAAGATGAGAAAACTGTTTTTGGCAAGCCTGCTTAGTTCCGAGACCCTTCGGCCGAGCCTTCAGGGTGACACAAAAGGGTTATAGAAAAATATTTCACCCCCGCTAGGGGTTGTCCTTTTGACGATTTACCTTTCAATAAACATTTCACCCACTCTGTGGGTTGACCATTTCAAACATACAATTTCTATAAAGATGTCACACCCCGCTGGTTTCTTTCTCTACAGTAACAAACCGTCTTAATACTAAATACTTACTACTAAATACTAATTAATGATATAAAGAAAGGTCCTATGATGTTCCACAGGACCTTTTTGTCTAAATACTAAATACTTTCTACTAAATACAACTTTTACGGATCTATCCTAACGAATTTACCGTCTTTGTCGAATACTAGATCTAAGCCGTTTGTAAGTTCGACATCGTAGCCGTGTTTTTCTTTTTCAATGCTATTGATGCCAGCATTCGCATAGTTTTGTTTTACATAGTCTCTGATAGCTGTAGGGATTAAATTATCTGGTAATGTTGCTGTATCGGCTTTAGCGTCGATATCTAACCATTGACCATTTTTGTCGAATTTGATTTCTATTCCGTTATCAAGGAGTACATCAAATTCTTTTCCAGAAAGCCCTTCTTTTTCTTCAACTACGGATAAGATTTTCACGCCTTTGAAGTTTTCGTTTAAGAATTGATTTGCACTTTGTGGAAGCTGATCCTCAGTAATTACAGACTCTTTATCACAAGACATCGTTAAAGTAGCGAATGATAGAAGAACAGTTAGTGCTAGAAGTAATTTTTTCATTTTAAAGTTTTATTAAGATTATTGTGTGTGTATTTCAATTAGTCATCGATCTTGATGAAGTCTGCATTTTTGTTGAATTTAACTTCGATTCCGTTGGTTAATTCAACCTCATATCCCTTTTTTTCTTTTTTGATCTGTACGATATTGTTGTCAGGGAAGCTTTTTTGAACATAAGATTTAATTTTTGCAGGAACGATGTCTTGAGGTACTGCAACAGTATTTGCATCTACTTCAGTCCATTCACCCTTGCTATCAAATTCTACTTCAGTTCCACTTGCAAGCACTACCTTGTATTCAATAGGGGATAATGTTTCCTTTTCAGATTTTGTCAAGGCAACTTTATCATTTGCATAATGCTTTTGAAGGAAGTTTTGCGCTGTTTTAGGCAAGTTTGCAACTTCAATTACTTTTTCCTGAGCCATTGCTTGGAAAGATGATCCAGCAATAAACAATAACATCAGTGTTTTTATTAGATTTTTCATATCGTTTAATTTTTTGTTTAATCAAATTTCTATGTCAAATCTGGAAAGAATTGGGAAAAAGGGGTTTATTTCTAAATTATTTCAAATTTTTAGTTTAAAATGCTGTTCTGCTTGGGCATATCCGTATTCAATTTGGATATGAGGGTATTTGTCCAGGATCGTTTGGACAATCGATAGACCTAGCCCATTGGATTGACTATCCTGATTGCCTTTATGGAAGCGTTTGAAGATATACTGTGGGTTTAAGGCTCCATTTTCACTGCTATTGGCAAAGTCAATCGCTCTTTTGTTTACCGTTATTCGGATAAACCCTTCTTTATAATTGTATTTTATGGCATTCCTAAGCAGGTTGGAAATCAAGATGTGGGCAAGGTCAAAGTTGAGATTAGCAATAAATTGATCATGCTGGATAAAATCGACTTTTAGTTCCTTGAATTGAATGAAATCCTCCAGTTCTTCCAGTTTCCTTTTGATCAGGTCATTGAAATTGACCTCAGTGCTGCTGCTGTATTGATTGTTCTCGATCCTGGAAAGCATAAGCAAGGATTTATTCAGGGCCACCATCCGGTGAAGAGCCTGTTTAGCTTCAGCAATCTTAATGGTTTTTTCCTCAGGGAGGTCACCTTCTTGCAGGAGCAGGTCTAATTTGCCGATAGTAATGGCCAAAGGCGTTTGGAGCTCATGGGATGCATTCTCCAAAAACAGCTTTTGTTCTTCGAATAGGCCTTCATTGCGGTCTATCATTTGCTTGATCTGGGTATTTAGCTCTTCAAACTCCTTGACCTTGGTGACGGTGGGTTCGAAGGTTTTACTATGACCAAATCGGTAGTTGCTTAGGTTTTTTAAAATATTTTGAAATGGTTTCCAGCCCTTGCTCATCACGAAATAATTGATGATCAATATGCTTAAAACGATTACAAGGTATAAAACTGCAAGCGCTATGGCGAGATTGATCAGGTAATCATCCTCTTCGACAGTGGATGTTCTGATGTCCAGGCCATAGGCTATCCTATCTTTTGAGTAGAAGCCCGTTCTTAAGATTCTGTATGGTTCATCCTCATCATCATAGGGCATATACATAAATTCCCTTGAAAAATGGTTTTTGTCAATATCTTCCTTGGCTTCGGTCAGGTATATCTTGAACTGGTTTATCCCATATTCCTTGTTATTATTGATAATATCGGGATTGTTGTAGGCTTCTCGGATAATTTCTAACTTTTGGTTCTTTAGGCCATCATCGATGTTATCATAGACCTCGTCCATCAGGAAGGCATAGAACAGCAATGCCCATACTGCCATAATGATCAGGATGGCAATGGCCAGAAACTTATTGGTGTAATATTTTATTGAAACCGACATTATACTAATTTATACCCGACCCCATAAACTGCCTGAATATCCATTTCCGCTGAAGAATCTTTCAGTTTCTTGCGGATGTTTTTAATTTGTGAATAGATAAAGTCCAGATTGTCAGCTTGATCGGTATGGTCTCCCCAAACCGACTCAACCAAACTTGTTTTTTCCAGTAACCTGTTCGGTCTTAGTAGGAAATAGTGGAACAGGTCAAACTCCTTACGGTTGAAGTTGATGGGGTTTTCATTGATCTGGACAATTCTGCTCTCGGGGTTAAGACTAACATTTTTATATTTTACCCATTGTTCACCTTCATTGGAATTCCTGCGGATAATGGATTTCACCCTAGCCAGCAATTCAGCAAGGTGGAAGGGTTTGGCGAGATAATCGTCTGCCCCGATCTCTAATCCCAAGACTTTGTCCTCAACAGAGTCTTTTGCCGAAAGGATCAGCACCGGTTGTTTTTTATGCTCCTCTTTAAGTGCCCGCAAAATATCGAGTCCACTGCCTCCGGGGAGCATGATATCCAGTAAAATGCAGTCATATTGATAGTTCATGGCTTTTTCTAGGGCTGTATTGTAATCTGTTGCTGATTCAATTAGGAAGTTTTCAGATTTAAGGAATTCTTCCATGGTGAGCAATAGCTCTTTCTCGTCTTCAATAATTAGTATCTTCATCTTATAACAGTTTACAATAAAGGCAATAGATTCTGGAAAGAATCTGGAAAAAGCAAAAACCTTACAAAATTACCTTGACTCCGGCATAGAAATTCCGAGTAGGTGCAGCATTAAAATAACGGTTACCCATTGCATTTATGTCATTTCCTAGGCTGTATTTTTCGTTCAGGATATTATCGGCACCTGTAAATACCTGCAATTTGTATCTGCTGGAGATAGGGGTTAGCCAAGATATTTTGGCTTGCAATACATGGTATTTAGATGCTGAAACTGTATTGGCGTCGTTTAATGGAATACTTGATGTGAAATTATGTAAGATGTTTAAATCTATATCCTTAATGAAATTGAATGAAAGTGTATTTGCCCATATCCAATTCGGAACGGAAGTAACTTTGTTTCCATTGAAATTGTTTTCTCCAATCACATATTCCTTGAATTTATAATCCTGGTAAGTTAAGTTGCTGGATAGGATCAAGCCATTTAAAAATGCTGAATGATCATTGGCAATCAGTTGAGTCAGGACCTGAGCTTCAATTCCCTTTTGGTCAATTCTACCTGCATTTTGGAAAAATTCATTTCCGGCATCGTTCAATTGTCTGATGATACCATTTTTCATTTGGTAGTTATAGGCAGCAAGATCGGCAATAAATCTACGGTCATGGGTTTCAAAACGAATTCCAGCTTCATAGTTTACACCGGTTTCAGCGTTGAGGTTTTGGTTGATCTGATTGTCTGAGGACCTAACTTCGGCAATGGTAGGGGTTGAGTATCCTTTGGAAATGGAAGCCCTGATAGCGAAGTTATCTGTCGCTGCATAGGATAATCCCAATCTAGGCATCCAACTCTTGTCAAAGTTGATTTCTCCATTTACATTGACTTCGCCTTCAGCTGTTTTTTTAAAGTTTATATCGTTAAAGTTCAAGCCAATAGATGCCTCTGCTGTAAGTTTTTGGTAAAGTTTGGTTTTGAATCTATAGAAATAGAAATGTTGAAAGTTTTCTAGCTTGTCATCATCCGTTAGGTTACCAATTTTTCCAAGGTTATTTGTGTAGTTCTTGACATTGTACCAGCCTTTTTGTCCTTCGCCTCCTAATTGCATTTCCCATTGGAAATCTTGCTTATCGATATTTTCGTAGGAGAAGTATGTCCTAAAACCTAGGTTTTTCTCAATCCTGGATTCGTAATTGGTAATAAATGGATTCTCCAGGTCGGTATAACTCCCAAATAAGGAAACCACATTTTTCAATCTATTTGTTATCTGGTATTCATTGGTAATACCTCCGATAAATGTTTTGTTGTAAATAGCAGCTTTTTGATCTTTGGCGCTTTGGAAAGGCCCGCCAGCTGGCCTGAACTGTGTTGGATCCTCATCATATTGCTGTTGGGTCAATGCACCAGGAGTTTGATAACCCATGTCGGTATAAAGGGCGAATCCCTTTAATTTACCATGTGCATTGTATTTCCACTGATGTGCAGTCTGGAAAAACAATTTGTCCATTGCGGTATGTTGCCTATAGCCATCTGATCGCAAATACGCTTGGTCAAATGAAAAATTATAGTTTTCATTGACCTGATGGTTAATCTGCAGTTGCTCATGGAATAAACCAAAGGAACCTCCAGAAAGCATTAAGGATTTTTCGTTATTGACCTGTCCGAAACCTTCAGGGATAAATCGAATGACACCCCCGGAATTTGGACCATATAGGGAACCATCTGGACCTTTAATGATCTGGATACTGTTGATCCCCACAGGATCAAGGATATTCAGATAGGTGTTGCCGCTAGCGTCGGTAAAAGGGATTTCATCTAAATAAATCTTGGTGTTCCTGACTCCAAAAGGAGAGCGGAGCATGCTTCCGCGGAGTGCAAGTCGATAGCTACCGGGTGATCTTTCTTCCATCCTCAATCCGCTGGTGGTATTGATTGCGCTCAAGAAACTGCTAGGGGCTTGAGATTCTATCAGTTTTTTGGAAACAACCTTGGCTGAGGTCGTTAAATCCAGCATCGCTTGTGAGTTGAAATGTGCTTTTATTTCAATAGGTGCTATCTCGTTAATACTGGTGTCCCTTGAAATGGTTTGTGCGTTTGCCGAAAAGAAAGAAATAGTCGCTGAAAGGCTGATTAAGCCAAATTGTTTAAAATACATGTAGGTTAATATTGTTAAAATATTAATATAAAATAATTAGAATGCTTCGTTTAAACCCAAGAATAAACCATGCTGCCCAAATTTACCAAAAGCATAATCAATACAAAGGTTAGTTCGGGTCGCTTTGTTAAATAATAATCTCAGGCCAGCGCCAGCAGCTGGTTGCCATGTCTGGAAAAGCTTGGTTCCCATTTTATCATTTGCTGTTTGGATATTTGCAAAGACAACACCGCTCAGGAACTGATTCCTTAAAATCGGGTATCTATATTCTACTTCAGAGTAAAAGAAAGAAGTTCCTTTGAAATATCCCATGGTATAACCGCGGCCACTACGGGCGTAAGTATCTTTTGCAGTACCAGGAAGATCGATATATGGAAGTTTACCACCTAGGTTATAAGATCCAAAGTTCCAAAAAGCAATCACATGGTTTGGTCTATCCGTGGATAATTGCCAATATTTTCTGAAATCTGTCTGTAATTGATAGGCATTATGTGTGCTTCCCAGCCAAGTTTGATTCATGCGAAGGACCATGTCTACATAATAGCCTTTATAGGCAGAGTTAGGATTATCCCTGGTCATATATTGCATATTGACCATAAAACCGTTATTGTTTACCCGAGTGGGATCGAAATCATTCCAACGGCTGTAAATTTCTACAGGTGACATGTTTTCTTGGCTACCTACGGTACTTAATTGTCTTTTAAGTTCGAAAAATACCCCAACCCCAACAAATGCTCCGGGGAATAACTGTTTATATACCCGTTCATTGATGGTGTAAGCCATGTATTTATTGACATATCGCTGTCTATCGGGGTTGTTCAGGATGAGTTCTTCTTCAGTGGGGTTCTCTAGTGTTCCGCCAATTCCAAGTCCGTAATCAAGTCCTACCGCTTTTGCTACCATGGCCCCGCCCTTTATGTTCCATTTGTTCCCAGGGGTGTAGATGTCATGCAATAGATAGCCCACGATAATACCACGGGTGGTGGCACTTAAAGCGGTGGCAGCAATGGACATGGTGGTATTGGGTTCATTACCGAGCACTTTTCCGCCCACAGCTTTAATCCCTATTTGGGCACCGATAGAAGGGTTATAGTTAATATTGGGGAGATAGGAAATTGCGGATCTTTTACCAGAAGGTTTTTTGTTGTCTTTTTTGAAAGGATTGATATCCCTGAATGCATCAACGATATCGTATAAATGGGCAGTAGGGAGAACACTGTCCCTTTGTTCTTTCGTACTTACCGTATCGTGGATTTGTATTTGAAGCGCGAAGGAAGGTAATTGAGCTAGGACAAATAATAGAAGTAATAACAGCTTTATGCGCATTTTATTTTTTTATTATTGGTTGATTTAGTGGTAAATGCTGATCCATTTGGCCGTAAAAATATTATTAATAAGTGATTTCACTTTAAGATTAATGTCATTTTACTTGTTAAAAAGATCAAGGTATCCCAATAGACCCGTTATCCCACCTGTATGAATAACCAATATTTTGCTTTTCGGTTTGAAATAATCTTTTTCAATGAGATCATAAACCGCATATATTAGCTTTCCAGTATAGGTAGGTTCGACCATTATTCCGGTGGAGCTGACAAAGTTTTTGATAAAGTCGATCAATTCTGGTTTAGTCTTCGCATATCCTGAGAAATGATAATCAGGGTGCATGATTATCTTTTCGGTCGGCACATTCCATTGGGAGAAATCCGCCAACAAGCCATCGGCTCCTTTTAAAACTGGCACTGTATGGATTTGGGATTTGAGTTTTTCTTTTTCAATCCCTAGTTGAAGTCCAGCGGTCGTAGTGCCTGTTCCTGAGGCTACAAAGATATGGTCGTATTCTTGTTTGAGTTCAGTGATTAGCTCTGCACAACCCAATAGTCCCCGTTCGGATTTTCCCCCTTCATCAATAAATAGACTGTTAAGGGGGTCGTGGTTTTTTGAGTAAAGCTCGGTTTTGTCTCTATAAGATTCTCTATCTACAAAGTTGAGTTTGAGGCCGAATATTTTGCACATATCCAAAACGGGATTTCGTATTTCCTCGCCACGGACATAGGCGGTTGCCTGGAAGCCGAAAGTTGCTGCTGCAGCAGCACAGGCCAACAGATGGTTTGACCAAGCGCCTCCAAAAGTCACTAAATTGTTGATGTCATTTGATTTAGCATATTCCAGTTGATATTTTAATTTACGCCATTTGTTCCCCGAAATAAAGGGATGGATCTTATCATCACGTTTGATAAAAAGTCTGATTTCTTTTTCTTGGAATCGAGGGTCCGATATTTCTTCTTCGGGGCTAAAAATTTGAAATGGCAAATGCATGGGTTAAAATTATGCTTTTTTCTTGCAGGAAATAGAATGATTATAAAAATGCTATTTTTGCAGCATGACAGATCATTTGGATAACGAGCAAGAGGAGCAGGAGCTCTATGAACATTTAAGAATTGTTGCGGATAAAGGGCAGGCCTTGTTGCGCATCGATAAATTCTTGATGAATAGGGTTGAAAACACTTCACGAAACCGGATTCAAAATGCTATAGATGCTGGAACGGTAAAGGTCAATGATAAAGTAATCAAGGCAAGCTATAAAGTGAAGCCATTTGATGTCATTACCGTGGTATTGCCCGATCCGCCAAGAGATACCGAGGTATATCCAGAGGATATTCCCTTGGATATTGTATATGAAGATGATGACGTTTTATTGGTTAATAAAGAGGCTGGTATGGTCGTTCATCCTGGATTTAATAATTACACCGGTACCTTGGTCAATGCTTTGACCTTCCATCTCAACCAATTGCCGACCCTGCCGGGTAATACCGGACGTCCTGGATTGGTCCATCGGATTGATAAGGACACTTCGGGACTACTCGTCATTGCCAAGAATGAATGGGCAATGACCTTTTTGGCGAAGCAGTTTTTTGAGCATAGCATCACCCGGAAGTATGTAGCCTTGGTTTGGGGTGATATTGCTGAGGACGGAACCGTATCAGGATATATTGGTCGGAACCTAAAGGATAGAAGGATCATGGATATGTACGAGGATGAAGAGAAGGGGAAGTGGTCTGTTACGCATTATCGTGTTCTGGAACGCTTAGGCTATGTTACCTTGATCGAATGTCAACTGGAGACCGGAAGAACCCATCAGATCCGTGCCCATATGAAATCCATTGGACATCCGCTTTTCAGTGATGAATCCTATGGTGGTGATAAAATCTTAAAAGGCACGTCGTTTTCTAAGTACAAGCAGTTTGTTGAGAATACCTTTAGCTTGCTTCCCCGTCAAGCCCTGCATGCCAGGAGTTTAGGATTTATTCATCCAAAATCTAAAGAATTTTTGCATTTTGAAGTACCAATGCCGGAAGATTTCCGTTTAGCATTAGAGAAATGGAGAAGTTACAGCTCAATTAATCAAAGTTAGATTCTAAATATATTTATGCCCACACATTTTATTAACTACAACGGTACTGTGGTACCTCAAGATATGGCTATACTAGACGCTGATAGCCGCGCATTTCGTTATGGAGATGGTATTTTTGAAACCATGTTATGGAAGGATGGGGATATCCGTTTTCTGGACCTCCATTTGGAGCGCTTGGCGGAAAGCATGAGCATGTTGCATTTTGATGATGCCGACCAATTTGATTCCTTTTTTATCCGCAGTAAAGTAGAAGAGTTGCTTCGCAAAAACAATATGGTGGGACAGCAAGCCCGGGTTCGCCTTATCTTCTTCAGACAAGGGGGAGGGCTGTATAGTCCGGAAACCAATAAAGCGGCCTATATTCTGCAAGTAGATCGAAAACCAGAAACCCTGAGGGATAAAAAGACTGGTTTAATCATTGATATATATACCGAATACAAAAAGGCTTATTCAGAGCTATCTAAGATTAAGTCCAATAATGCCTTAATCTATGTAATGGCAGGGCTTTTCAAGAAAAAGAATGCCTTTGATGAAGTCTTGATCCTTAACCAATCTGGTAACCTTTGTGAGGCTTTGGCCTCAAATATTTTTATCTATTATGATAAGGTGCTCTATACGCCAGCGTTATCTGAAGGATGTATTGCAGGGGTTATGCGTCGCGTAGTAATGGATATGGCGCAGGAACAAGGTATTGAGGTTGTTGAGGCTGAAATAAAACCTGATATTGTCAAAGTAGCCGATGAAATATTCTGTACCAATGCCGTTGAAGGGATTCAATGGGTGATGGGATATAAGCACAAACGCTATTTCAATAAGATTTCAAGGATATTCCAAGATAGGTTATTGTCTTGGTCCTATGAGACTGAGGAGTAAGTCAGCATTTTCTTGAGCAGGACTATTTGGCCAAGCTGATAATAGGCATGTTCAATCTGTCCATCGATATTTCTTAAATAGGAACCGTATTTTTCATCGAAGAAATCTTGCTGTAGTTTAGCATCATTGATTTCCTCAATGGATTTGGCGAGGGTTTCAGATTGGTAGAATAAATCATCTTTTAAAGATTGCCATTCTTCATTGTTCTTTAAATCAACCATGGGAAAGCTAAGGGAGTCTTTAATATCCAGGTTTCCGGTTTGGAAAAATTGGTTTATCCCTTTGATATAATAAAGGACATGGAAACTGAGGTCGTAAATTCGGTTTATATTAGGGACTTTTTTCATGGCCAGTTCGAAATGTATATCACTCAATTCTTTTTGCCAATTGCTGTTCGCGATCCAAGTCCCGGAAAGCATGACTTCCCTGAACCTATTTGCAAGGTATTTACACATAAGGAGGTTTATTGAATAGCATAAATGCTGTTTATTACCAAATATAACAAAGAAAAAGGGATAGTTTTTGCTATCCCTTTCTAATTAATATATAGTTATTTGTGATTCAAGGCTATAATCAACGTGGATTAATTTTCCCCTTAAGAGTTAGTTCTTAACCAATTCCACATTTACTGTGATGGCAACTTCAGGAGCGACTGCGTCGATTCCTGCAGCGGTTTTGTCTGCATATTTAATGTTGTAATCAAAACGGTTGATTGAAGTAGTAGCTGTAAATCCAGCTCTGGTTTTTCCCCAAGGATCTAGGATAGTACCGTTATTTTGGATCACATCAAAGGTTACACTTTTTGTTACGTCTTTAATGGTTAGGTCTCCTGTCAGTTTGAATTTACCTTTGCCAGCTTTTTTAAGGGTGGCATTTTTAAGGGTCATTTTTGGGAATTTCTCTGCACTGAAGAAGTCATCGCTCTTCAAGTGATTGTCTCTTGCTTCAATTCTAGTATCGATGCTGTTCACATCAATGTCAAATGAAACAGTAGCATTGTCAAAGTTCACAGAATCTTTAGATTCTACTTGACCTTCCAACTTGGTGAAATCTCCATCAACGAAAGAGATTCCTAAGTGTTTGATTTCAAAACGAGCATTCGTATGTGCAGGGTCAACAGACCATTTTGTTTGAGCGAATGCAACGTTGCTAACTAAAATCAGGGCTGTAAAAAAGCTTAATAGAGTTTTCATATTCATATATTTTTAATTTCGTTTTTGTTTATTACTGCAAATTTTGGGATAAAATTATACTTGCACATTGATCTATGATAATAAATGAAAATAGATTAAAAATGTTTTATTAGACTAGGATTTGAAGCCGATTAGCTACAATAAAATATAGATTGGTTTACGCTGTGATGTAATGTAAAAATTAAATATATTTATTGTGATTTCAGGTAAGAATGAGCTTATTATTGAAGTTAATAAATTCAATGAAGATTGGATTGATAGAGACTGTTTAATAGAAGGTTTTGAAATATTAATAACTGGCAATAAAGTTGTTTGTTCAAAATCTGAATAAATACAATGAAAAGCAAAAATGAAAATAGGATCAGAGATTGAAAGTGCAGTAAGGCGGGGAGATACTGTCTACCTTGAAAAGAACCTCATTGACAGCCAAGTTAATGACGTTAATGAACAGTCGCAAAACCTATTAATGATTGCGACCTATCAGAATGATTATCCAACGGCAGCTTTTTTGGTTAAGCGGGGAGCGGATCCCAATCAACAAGATGAGCTGTTGAACAGTCCCTTTCTATATGCTGCAGCATCAGGATATTTAGATTTAGTAAAATTGTACCTTGCCTATGGGGCGCGTTTTGATGTTTTTAACCGATTTAACGGTACGGCATTGATTCCAGCTGCTGAAAAGGGATATGTTGATGTAGTTCGGTTATTATGTCACACGAAGAACTTTCCAATAAACCATATTAACAAATTAGGTTGGACTGCATTGTTAGAGGCTGTTATTCTAGGGGATGGCAGCAAGGATTATGTGGATATTGTAAATATACTTTTGAAAGGCGGAGCCGATAAGTCTATCGCTGATAAAGATGGGGTATCTGCTTTGGAACATGCTGAACAGAAAGGCTTCTCTGATATCGTCGAAATATTACAGATGTATTAATCAAATATAAACATTCATAAAAGGGCTGGATCATGTTATTTTCTTGATTACTTTTTCGACTCTTTTCCGTTTACTGTCATTTTCGATTTCCTCTAATCTGCCCGATAAAGTTTCGGTAAATTTCTTGGAATATGGTGATGTTATTTTAGGACTGACCAGCTCAGCGTACATTGCTAATTGGTTTGTAGGGCATTGCGATAATTGTTTGATGATTGCATTGAAAGCAAGTTCCTGGTATGGTGGGAGGCTTATTAGATTGGTTAATATGGCGACATAATTGTCCCTGGTGATCACGGAACCTTGTTCTACCGCATTTTCAAGTGTCATGATGTTATTTGCGATATGATCGGCCTCAAGCAGGGATATGGTTTTTAATGCTGTCATAGCTCCCCATTGAAGTCTGTTGTTTTTACTTTTTAAGGCATCCATAAAATCATTACAATAAGGAGAAATCATTTGAGGTGATATTTCTCCTATCTCATAAAGAACTTTGATGCTGTCATTCTGTAAGTCTTTTTGTTTGCCCTGGATTAATTGGAATAGTTCCTCAATAGCATTTTTATCATTGTTTTGAGCTATTTCCTGAGCCAATAGAATGTTAGGTTCTTCATCGCGTCTTCCTAACACAGATGCTAATCTATCTTTTATCATGTTTTCAAGGTTTGATGGTGTAATTTACGGGAAATACAGAAGAGATTCCCATTTAGAATGAAATTTTCAATTACTGAAAATCCGGTTAATTTTTGGATTATGATTTTCGATTATTAACTTATAACCAATTGAAAACTGAACATTTCTTGAGTCATGCATTTGAATGAGTGGCTTGATTTTAGATGTATTTCAAGGAATAATCTAGGGAAAGCATTCCTATTTGTAAATAAGCTCAAACAATTGAGTGTGTAATGTATTAATTAAGTAAGCAATATGACTAAAGAAGAATATTTATCGAAATATAACGAGGAAGATACGGTAGGTTGGACCGCAATCGATGAACAGCTAACTACAGTGTATCCAGGAATTGAGCCTAGGCATTATGGACCATTATGTGGTTTGCATTTTGCCGCAGGCGGAACCGATCCTATTGACGGTATAAGCGTATATGATAATAGGCAAGATCCAGCCCATTTACATTTAGTAACGTACGGGATGAGTGAACTTTACTATAATCCTGAAATGGCGAGTAGTGAATTTAGTAAATGGGGTTTTGAATTCACCTTTAGGTTGGTGCCTTTTGCTGAAGATCAAGGTGATCCAGGATGGGCGATGCAGGTTTTCAATAATCTGGCCCGATATGTTTACCAGAGTGGAAGATGGTTTGAAGAGAATCAGTTCATTCCGGCAAAGGGTCCCATTCGATTAAATACAGACACAGCAATTGTTGGTTTTGTCACCACTCTTGACCCTCAATTAGGGCGCATCAATACGGCGCATGGAGAGGTGTCTTTTATCCAATTGGTAGGAGTTACGCAAAAAGAACTTGACTTTCTAATGGAGGCAGCTTCCACCCAAAAGGTTGCTGATTTTATTAGTGAAATGAAAAAGGGTAATCCATTGTTGGTTACGGATTTAAATAGGAAATAAAAAGGCATCATAAATATCAATATGAAGCATATCAATGGTTTTCAAAAGATAAAGCGTGTTGGACAAATTCTAAAAATCCTTTCGAAACATGGATTTGATGAAGTTGTCTCCAGGTCCAATCTTGATAGGATATTGCCAGATAGTTTCTTGTTCTGGAATAATCATGCTCGAAAGGTATTTGAGGAAGATTTTAATGTAAGGGTCCGACTAGCTATTGAAGAATTGGGTCCAACATTTATTAAGTTGGGGCAATTACTGAGCAATCGCCCAGATATTATTCCCAAAGACCTACAGGAGGAGCTAATAAAACTGCAGGATGAAGTTGCTTTAGAAGGTATTGATATCCGAAAAAGGTTGGCCGATGAATTAGAGGTTGACCTTGATGAACATTTTATCTCCATCGATGAAATTCCTATAGCTTCAGCCTCAATTGCTCAGGTCTATCGAGCTACTTTAAAAAATGGTAAAGAGGTTGTATTAAAGGTAAAAAGAGAGGAAATTGACGAGGTCATTCAAGCTGACCTGGATTTTATCAAAGATTTAGTCAAGCTACTTCAGCGGAAATATGAAGTAGTCTATAAAATGAACCTATATCAAATCGTTCTTTCTTTTGAAAGTTCCCTGTTGAATGAGCTTTCGTTTACCAATGAAATAAATAATATCGAGCGGTTTAGGAGAAACTTCAAAGAGAACAAGGATGTTTATGTTCCTAAAGTTTATAGGAAATTTAGTACAGATACCTTGATCTGCATGGAGTTTATAGATGGCGTAAAGGTTAATGATCAAGAAGGATTTAAGCAATATGGGCTATATCCAAAGTCGGTTTTGCAAAATGTATTAGATCACTATTTAGAACAGGTGCTGATGCACGGTTTCTTCCATGCCGATCCCCATCCCGGAAATGTTTTTGTCAACCATCGTGGTCAGATCGTTTTTTTAGACTTTGGCGCCATGGGTTTTATGATTCCAGAGGATAGAAAGATCATAGAGGCCATGGTACTTGATTTTCTAGCAAACGATGCCAAAAGTTTGATAAAAAACATAAAGAGACTTTCTGTCGCCCACCATATTGAAGATGAAAGGCGGTTGGAAAGGGATGCTTATGAAATATTTGAGATGATCAAGCAAAATGCCCTTGATGACATTGATATTTCAGTGATGTTGCAAAAATTAAATATCGTTTTGCAAAGTAATCATATCTTATTGCCAGATTTTGTTTACCTCTTGCTTCGTGGAGTTTCAATATTAGAGGGTACAGGTCGACAGTTAGATGCTGATCTCAATGTGCCTGAGAGTATTGAACCCTTTGCCAAAAAGATAGCGGCTGAGAAATTTTCTTCAGAATACATTTTAGGGCAATTGAAGGAGAAAGCCAAATTTGCCAAGGATGTCCTGACTGAAGTGCCTTTGGATCTGTTGACCATTCTAGAAAAGGTAAAAGAGGATAAAATCACAGTAAACCACAAAATGCAAGATTTTGATAATCTTCAATTGATCCTGCACAGGATGGGAAATAAATTTTTGCTGTCCATTTTGGCAATGACCTTTGGAGTAGGGGCAAGTATCCTTGCGCATGGAAGGGTTGGTTATCTGATCTGGGGTATTCCTGTACTTTCGTGGTTTGGCTTTATCATGAGTTTTATCTTATGTTTCGCCTTGTTGAGCCATTTGTATAAGAGTAAATAGTATTTAGACACAAGACACAAGACACAAGACATGAGACCTGAGACATGAGACAATTGTCAATTGTCCATCCCTAAATAGGGTTGACCGTTTAATACTTTTTGAAGGATAGTAGGATAGGGCAAACTGATAGTTTGCCCTATTTTATTTTTAGAATATGCTTTTTAAGTGTTTGTAGTTTGACTTAATGGTTTCAAAGACTTCGTCCATCCGGCCGCCAAGGATCAGTTTTCCCATACTTTCTGTCATGCCCACGACTTGATTTGCGCTGATGTGGGACGGCATTGCCAATGCGCTAGGGTTGGTGAAGATGTTCAATAGGAATGGACCATCGACGCGTAAAGTTTCCGCGATGACCGAATCTACCTCTTCTGGCTTATGGATATTGATAGCTGGGATGCCGAAGGCTTCAGCAACCTTAGCGAAGTCTGGGTTTTCCATATCAGTTTGATTATCAACTAAACCAGCTACTTGCATTTCAAGTTTTACCATACCTAATGCTCTATTGTTAAAAACAATAAGCTTTATGGGAAGATTATATTGTTTTATGGTTGCTAAATCTCCTAATAACATCGAAAGGCCACCATCGCCGCACATAGCTAAGACCTGTCTTTCAGGATGGGCTAAGGCCGCTCCAATAGCCATTGGCATGGCATTGGCCATGCTACCATGGTTAAAGGATCCAAGCATCTTACGGTCGCCTGTTTGCTGTATATACCTAGCACCCCATACACAGGTCATTCCAGTGTCAAGGGTAAAGATGGCATTAGGGCTAGCATGTTTGTTGATCACATCGGCAACAAATTCAGGTTGTATGGCATCTTTTGTGCCTATATCGTCAACATACTCATGAAGGTTTTCCTGTACTTTCTTTGCGAAATTGCCCAAGGAGTCCAGAAAGGCGCTGTCCACTTTTTCCTCTAAAAGTGGTAATAAAGCGAGTATGGTTTCTCGGATATCGCCTACTGCCGCGAGATCGAGCTTACATCTTCTGCCGAGCCTTTCTTCCGCTGTATCGATCTGGATTATTTTGTTGTCGGTTGGCATAAAATCATCATATGGCATATCAGTACCTAACAATAGCAGTACATCCGCTTCTTTCATCGCTTGGTAGCAGGAAGGGATGCCTAAAAGACCAGTCATTCCTACATCATAGGGAGGAGGCAGTTGGGCATTCATTTTTCCCCGAAAGCTATAGCCTACTGGTGCTTTTAGTTTCTGTGCCAGGAGCTGTAATTCTTGCCTAGCACCTATAGCGCCAATTCCAGCATAAAGAGTGATTTTCGATCCTTTATTTAGGAGGTCAGCAATTTTTTGAAGTTCAGTGTCCGAGGGTCTGATTAAAGGGTTACATCGGAAAATTTGGGTTGAGGTTATTGATTCTTTGGCCTTTAATTCAGAAACATCGCCCGGTAAGCCGATGACACTGACTCCCTTTTGAGAGATTGCATGCTGAATTGCAGATTGAATGATACGAGGAGCCTGTTCGGCCGTAGTAATCAATTGGTTATACCCACTACAGTCATCAAATAGTTTATAGGTGTTTGTTTCTTGGAAATAGCCGGTTCCCATTTGATTTGTTGGAATGGTTGATGCAATCACTAACATAGGTACATGCGCACGATGGGCTTCATAAACCCCATTGATTAAATGCACATGTCCGGGTCCACAGCTTCCTGCACAGCAGGCTAAACCATCCAACTCTGCCTCAGCGGCAGCGGCATAAGCTCCAACCTCCTCATGCCTGACATGGATCCATTGGATTCTACCATCTTTTCTAATTGCTTCATTGAAAAAGTTCAAACTATCACCTGTTACTGCATATACTCGTTTAACTCCCGCTTCAACGAGCATTTCTACCAATTGTTCTGCAACTATTTTAGCCATTTTGAATAAGATTTTATGTTATATTTCCTTTATTAAACAACAGGTTTTCAGTCTTTTGGTTTCTTGAAACTTAAAAATATTCGAAACAGAAGTAGGATAAGGGCACAAAAAAAAGCGGCCAATTAGCCGCCTTTAATAGATTTATTAATTTTCTGTAAGGTTCTTAAAACTTATAAGTTACACCCGCACCAAGGATCTGTCTAACTTGTAATCCTGGGCCTTTGGTGCCATCGCTTTTAGGAACATTCACGTTGTCATCATATACCAGTTGAACGGCCGCATTTACTGATATGAACCTATTTACCTGTAGATTTAGGTTTGCTAAATAGTCTACATCAATATTTTGTGGATCTTGAAGATAATTAGAGTATAATTTCAAGATGTTTTCAAAAGTAATGTTTTCCATTAACCCGACTTTATAGTAAGCATCTAAAGCTGCACCAAATTCGTTTCTTGAGAATTTATCTGGGTCAACACCGTAATCTGGTCTTAGGCTTTCAGCTCCCACCATCACAAACCTTGCAGATGCCGGAGAGATATTGATTTTGAAATTGTCTGATTCTTTGAATGCCATACCTGGACCGAAGCTTAAATATGCAGGAGCAAATGGGGCAGAAATCTTTCTTCCTCTAATCTGATCCTTATATTCATAACCATTTGCAAATTGGGTATTGAAGTTCATGAAAAAGGTGTAATACCATTTTTCAGCAGCTTGGTAGCCTAGTAAACTGTTAATAGCGAAACGGTCATCGTTTTTTCTCCAATCTGTTTCTTTTTGGTAGGTCTGTCCATAGGCAGCGATCAATTTATTATCCCAATTCCATTTGTCTTTTTTGTAATTGAAATCGTAATTGAAAATCAGATTTCCAGCCAAGGAGTTTACACCACCCGCAGCCCAGTTTGAAAAGGAACTTTGGTTTAATAGAAAGGTGTTTTCACCCATGATGGTCCAAGTTTTGGTTGTGTCAATCTCTAGGTTTTCCTCACCTTCAGACTCTTGAGCTGAGACTTGCAAACTAAGGAAGGTAACAGCAGATAAAAAAGCAACTTTTAATACTTTCATGATTGATAATTATTTTGTGAATAGTTGTGAAATTTGCGGCGCTAAATTATTAAAACTTAATTTTTATCCAATGAGTGGCTTTGGGAGAAGGGGGTTCGGCTGGTTAAGGAAATTCAGGAAATCATAGGATAACTTTGATTTAAAGTCAATGGGGGTAGTTTATAAGGTTTTTAATGGTTGCCTAATTAAATTTTGAAAAAAATTAGGTATTGTAACTTTTACAAAATTATATTTTGAATAAAAGGATTTTTCATTATGAAAAAACGAACTGATTTTTCCCGAATTGGTCTTATAAATCTGTTTATGAGTTGACTGAAATCAGTAAGGTTTGGACTGGAATTTGTTGTAATAGATAAAAAATATTGAAAGATGGTAATTGCGGTTGATTTTGATGGAACCATTGTTGAGCATAGATACCCAAGGATTGGGAAACCCATTCCTTTTGCAATAGATATTTTGAAGCAATTACAGAATGAGCATCATATATTGATATTGTGGACGGTGAGGGAGGGTGAATTGTTACAGGAGGCTATTGATTATTGTAAAGATCAAGGTTTGGAATTTTACGCACATAATTCGAATTTTCCTGAAGAGGACCGGAGTAAAGGTCCAAGAAAACTAAGTGCTGATTTATTTATTGATGACCGAAACTTTGGTGGGCTACCAGATTGGGAGATAATTTATCGGGCAATAAACAAAAAAAATGCACATGATCTAGCGTTTGATACGGATGCGGTTTTCGAAGAAGGCGTTCGTCCCGCCAAGGTTTCAGCTTGGAAAAAGATCTTTAAATAATTTATTT
>NZ_JBSHLH010000028.1:0-37503 GCF_053644255.1 Sphingobacterium sp. NPDC055431 | reverse complement strand
GACCAAAAGGTCAGCGCAGCTTTTTTTATGGGCATATTTCTTATTTGCTCAGGATTGATTTTACAACCTGATCTAATTTCTGTTTGTCACCCTTATAGGAGTCTAGGTCATAAAGTTCAACTTTACGGAAATCAATGGGATGGCTTTCACTTTGTAAATAGATATAGCCTTTGTCCAATAATTTACCATCTTGTTTCACCTTAGGATCCACTGGTGATGCACTTCCACCTCCAATTTGCGGTTTGTTGTATTCCAAAACTACCTGTCCATCCAGAACGTGCTGGATCAATGAATCTCCAAGTACGACAAACTCAGCGGTTACCCATTGGTCACCATGGTAAGTTTTCGATTTGGAGCTCAAACAATGTGGGGTGAATAACTTATCGTCAATTACGACATTGGTTCCGGGGGTACATAGGTTGGAAGTCGTGCGTTCGTCCTTACCGTTTCCGCCCAAGAGCTGTCCTTCGATAGAGATCGGGAAGTCTTGGTCTTTCAACATGGTTTTAGGATCTTGTCCATGCAACATGGCGCCGCTATTGGCCCATGCCCAGCCTTCGCCACCTTTGGTCTGTTCGCCTACAAACCTGTATTCTAGCCTTAGCACATAATAACCATATGGTTTATTGAAGGCTAAGTGTCCATACTGTTGGTTAAAATCATCATATCCATCATAACGGACTTTCAAAAGCCCATCTTCAACTCGGAAGGTATTCGCATAGTTGTCGCCTACTTCATGCAATCTAATCTTAGGAGTCCAATCTTTGATATCCTTGCCATTAAATAACTGAATAGGTTTAGGGGTTTTTACGGTTGTTTTTTGGTTGACTTGTGAGGTTGCTGAGCAAGAAAACATAGTTCCCAGCAGCAAACCGGCGATAATGGTCTTGAAATTCATTTATTAAGGATTATAAAAGTAAATTACGGTTTTTTACATATTCACTAGGGCGCACGCCAATAACCTTGTTAAAGGTATTGCTAAAGGTAGGCAGACTATTGTATCCTACTCGCAATGCCACTTCATTCACGCTAAGTTTGTCGTCCAGTAGGAGCTTCAAGGAGGTCAGCATCCTTAAGATCGTGAAGTATTGAATATACGACATGGCCAGTTCTTTCTGGAACAATCTTGCCAATGTCCTCTCGGAGATATCAAAATGCTCTGCCAGGCTCTTAAAACTGATGTTCTCGGCAATATTCAGTTCCAGATAATTAATGATCTGCTTTAGCTTGTCATTTTTAGGATAGGGAAGGGCCAAAGGCAACTCCGTTTGGGAAAGCTCAGGCAGGATAAGCTTAAAGGCTTTCGCAATAGAATAGCGAGGTTCTTCCTCAGGAAAGATGTTTCCGTTCCAGCGATTGGTAAACATGATCAATTCGATCAATAGATCGTTGACCGGATAGATATTGACCTTATCGAAAAATTCTGTGTCGGTCTCGTACTTAGGAAAGTACAGGTTTCTCATCACCACCTCGGAGCTACTCGGGTGAATGCTATGTTTTACATGCGGGGGAATCCAGATATAGTGGCGCGCAGGGAGAAAGTAAGATTTCTCTGCCGTCTTCAAAAAGACAACCCCACCTTCCGTATAAAGGAATTGACCTTTTTTGTGTGAGTGCTCAGTAACCGAGTCACCCATTACTGCATGATGACAATAGATACTGTTGTCATAAGTATCTACTTCTGTCATATAATATTTATCAATATATTCCTTTTGCATCCAGATGAGGCGTTAATGTGGCATAAATTTCCTGTTTTTATTTGAGAAAAGCAAAACAAGGGCGTTTTGAGGACCACAAGCCACAAGTGTTTGCCTTACATTTTTGAAATATTTTAAAAAAAAGATATCCACATCTTTTGAATATTATCGCATTTGCTCTAAATTAACAGCATCTAACATCAATCTATGGCGATTTCTTATCCTATCCACAAGGAATCTATAGTAAATGTGTCTAGTAAGTAATCAGTTACTTTTTATTTGTACAAAAAAAGTAACTGGCTATTATGAATAATTTAATAAATAAAATATTGACTAATATTGCCTCACTCTTTTAGAGGGAACACAAATGTATTGATATGTTGGACAGAATACGTCTTGAAAGACTTAAAGAAAAAGTTACTACTGCCGAAGAAGCTGTCAAATTAATCGAAGACGGTATGGTTGTAGGCTCCAGTGGATTCACCAAGGCTGGAGACAGTAAGGTCATCTTACCCGCATTAGCAGAACGCGCCAAAAAAGAAAATATTAAGATCACTTTAATGACAGGAGCATCCCTAGGTCATGGTACCGACGGGAAACTTGCTGAAGCTGGTGCCTTGAAAAAGCGTATGCCCTTTCAGGTAGACCCTGTCCTGAGAAGCAAAATCAATAATGGTGAAGTGCTTTTCATCGATCAGCACTTGAGCGAAAGCGCCGAACTCTTACATAATAAAAACCTTCCAGATGTAGATATCGCCGTTTTGGAAGTAACCTATATTGACAGAGATGGAAGCGTAGTACCAACGACTTCCGTAGGAAATTCAGTTACATTCGCTGCCTTGGCCAAGAAAGTAATCCTGGAAATCAATACCTCGGTCCATGAGAATGTTTATGGAATCCACGATATCTACCAAGCGGAAGATTACCCACATAGAAATGTAATCCCGATTGTCGCACCATGGAATAAGATCGGAAGGAAAACCATTCCCTTAAATCCGGATAAAGTAGCGGCCATTGTCTTTACCAGTCAACATGATAGCCCTGCGGACATCGCTCCACCTGATGAGAAAACCACCAAGATCGCTGAGCATATCCTGGAGTTTTTCGAAGAGGAGGTAAACCTAGGACACTTATCAGATCGTTTGCTTCCAATCCAGGCTGGAATCGGAAAAGTAGCCAATGCCGTTTTGACCGGTTTCTTACATAGTAATTTCTATGATCTGACCATGTTCTCTGAAGTATTGCAGGATTCCGCATTTGACTTAATGGATGCTGGAAAATTGAGCTTTGCTTCGGCATCATCGGTTACCGTTTCCAAAGAATGCTATGACAGGGTATTTGATAACCTTCAGAAATACCGCGACAAGTTTGTGCTTCGTCCACAGAACATTTCCAATACGCCAGGTTTGATCCGTCGTTTGGGAATCATAGCCATCAATACCGCTATTGAATTTGATATTTATGGAAATGTGAACTCTACCCATATCGGTGGGACCAAGATCATGAATGGAATCGGAGGTTCGGGAGATTTCGCGAGAAATGCCTATCTAAGTATTTTCGTGACCCAAGCCGCTTCCAAGGACAACAAGATTTCGCATATCTTGCCTATGGTGTCCCATACGGACCATACAGAGCACGATGTTGACATCTTGGTAACAGATATCGGTTTGGCAGATTTACGCGGTCTCGCACCAAGGGAGAGGGCGCAGAAGATCATTGACAACTGTGTACATCCAGACTATAGAGAAGAATTACAATCTTACTTCGACCGTGCTTGTCAGCGCGGTGGACATACTCCACATCTATTGGAAGAAGCCTTCAGTTGGCACATTCGCTTCAACGAAACAGGAAGTATGAAAAAATA
Organism: Sphingobacterium sp. NPDC055431; assembly: GCF_053644255.1. Classification (NCBI taxonomy): domain Bacteria; kingdom Pseudomonadati; phylum Bacteroidota; class Sphingobacteriia; order Sphingobacteriales; family Sphingobacteriaceae; genus Sphingobacterium; species Sphingobacterium sp. NPDC055431. Next base: position 33,942 of record NZ_JBSHLH010000028.1, on the reverse strand, counting down.
ATAATAGACTATTGTTTTATTTATTGCAAAAAAAGCTTAGCGAAATTTCGCTAAGCTTTTTTTTGGAATTTAATTTTTGATTGAAATCTTATCTGGTCAAACCAGAAAAGGTATTAATTCTACTATCTGTTTCTTCCTGGCAAATAAATCTGGAAACCAACTGATAATCCAAGGCCATTCTGAGTTCCAGAAGCATTAATATTGGCTTTTGAATAATTGTAACCAGCCATAACTTCCAATGCCACAGTTTGTGTTATGAAATGGGCATAACCTACATTTGCTCCCAGGTTAAGCGATACATCATCACCTGCAGAGCTTCCGCCGATTCCGACATCACCCTGTCCAAAGAAACGACCTGTTGCGCTAGCACCTCCAGGGAAGTAATAACGGACAAATGGTGAAATACCATATCCCCAATTATTAGGGTTGTCATCTTTTCCCGAAGTAAAACCCAGATTTGCCTGTGCACCTATTGCAATACCATCTGAAATAAAGTATCCAGCACGTGGATTCAACTGGATATTGAAGGATTCTCCTTCAAAGCTATATCCTAAACTTCCTACAGATCCACCAATCATCCAATTTCCTTGTCTGATCGGAGCCATACCAACATCCGCTGAAGATTGAGGTACGGTTTTTACTTCTACCTGTGCTGTGCTATAGGATAAGCAGCCTACTGATAAGGCTAATGTTAGTAGTAAATTTTTCATAATAATCTTGTTTTCTTTTAACTAATCAACAAGATGCAATTAATAATGTTTTCGTATTGATAAAATTTTATCTTTTGTAGGATATGGGTTACAACATATAAAAAGCCTTGTTAATCTATATTAACAAGGCTTACGCTATATTTTCTCTGAAAAATAGATTAATTAATGAAAGGCGATTCTATGTTTCTTTTTTTGATATAGAAATCCAATGCTTTCCAAGCTTCAAAGGGTCTGTCAGTCGATAGCACATCTGCTCCTCTAACGATAAAATCAGCATATAGCTGGTATCCCGCTTTTTCAGCCGATCGGTCTAAGTTGCCGATTGTCCCTAAAATGGATTTAATCCCATGCTGTCTCAACATCGTATATAGAGCAGTATCTGGCTCGCGAGTGCCCACAAAAGCGATTAATCGGGTATCTGGAATACTCAGTTCACTTAGGCGGTTCAGATCATCCCTGTTTTTGATCGTAGCCGAGATCATGAGATCTGGAGCCAACCTGTTCACAACCTCGGCTTGGTTAGCCGAGTAGGTGATGATAATGCTGTTAGCTTCTGCTTTTGCCTTTCGGATCAATTCAATAACCTTCTCATAAGGAACCGATCTCTTGACATCCAATGTATAGATAACCCTTCCGATACCCCATTGCAAGGCATCTTCTAAGGTAGGGATCCTGTAGTTTGTCAGCTCGCCATTGTTATCCCTTAGCTTGAGGTCTTTCAGTTGCTCATATGTTTTATTGGAAACCCGTCCTTTTCCAGTTGTGGTACGGTCTAAAGTTTCATCGTGCATCAGGACCAGAACAGAATCCTTGGTCATGGCAATGTCGCATTCAATGATGGCTGGCATCTTGCTGGCCACCTCTGCAAATGTCGGAATTGCATTCTCAGGAAAACCATCACTTGGACCACCACGATGGGCACTGACCAAAGGGTAGGAGTTCTCATTGTAAGTCAGGAAATGGTAAAGGTCATCCACTGTCTTCAGGTTGAAAACCTGATCCACCTGTGGCATATTGCTTATACTGCTCGAGCTATTTGTCCTAAAACAAGATGAGGACAGCAGTGCAAGCATTCCAGCGATAAAAATAGATGAGTAGAATCTATTGCTCATGTAATTCAATGTTTGCTATTACCAAGGAGACTAGGTCCTCCAAAGGTGTATTGATTTGATCGACCAAGATATGTGCGCGATCATAGAATGGGTTTCTTTCTTCCAGTTTGCTCTCTATAAAGTTCAAGAGTTCATCCCCAGTAAAGCCTTTCAAGGCCGGTCTCTTTTTGACATCAGATTGGCTTAACCTGCTCCATAAGGATTTTGGGCTGTGCTTCAGATAGAGGACGGTTCCATTTTCCAATAACCAATCCATATTGTCGAAGTAACATGGCGTACCACCGCCCGTAGAAATAATGCCAGATTTGTCCTTTTGGGCATGCAATATTTCTCTTTCGATTTCCCTGAACTTATTTTCGCCATTTAAAGCAAAATATTCAGGGATGCTCATGCCGATATGCTCAACAATTTCATGGTCCAGGTCCACGAAAGGAGCCTCTAAGGCATTTGCCAATTTCTTTCCCCATGTGGTCTTCCCACTTCCCATAAAGCCAATCAGGAAAACTGGTCGCTGAATCATTCTACTTTGTCTAGATATTTAGTTATTAACTCATGTTTGCTAGGAAAATTGTACTGCGACCATTTTTTTACAACGGTACCATTCAGCATCAGCATAACCCCAGGGTTTGCGCGGACCATACTTTTCAATGGAACGGCATCCACATAGAATGTCTCCAGCACAAGGTCCATTTGGTCATTCAGGTAGTTTACTTCATCAGAAAATGAAGCAGTCGCCAAAACGGCCCTGATATTATAGTCTTCAGAAAGGTCCCTGATCGTCGTGTTGATGCGGTCCAATGCCGCTAAATCAAAAGGTGACATCTTCTTAAGGTCTGTACTTACCACAATAAAATTGTAATATGGGTTTTGGATCACTTCCTCTGTGCGATCTGTACCGTCCATATCCGTAATAATCAAATCAGGTATTTTTACTTCATATCCTTTTTTGATCAACCTAGTCTGCGGATCACCCACAACTTCCCAGTTTTCATCCTCCCACAGCTTCTGACCCATGTATTCTTTGTCAGTTACCTTTTTTGTCTCATTCGTGGTTTTATTCTTCAACTCGTAGATATGTTCAAATACATCAGGCTCAGCACCTTCCGGTACCTTCATCAATTCAGGTACATTGTTTCCTTCTTTATAAGGAAGGAAGTCTATAAATGGAAGGAAATAATAGGTATATATCCCAATACCAAATGAACCCAATATGATGAGTGCAGTCAACAGATTTCTGGTAAATAGACTTCTAATGAAAGGTTTGATCTGATCTCTTTTAATAAAGATAAAAACGATCAGGATCAATAAAATGAGGTCCTTAAAGAAAGATTGCCAAGGGGTCAATGGAATGGCATCACCAAAACAGCCGCAAGATTTGACTACCTCAAAAAATGCAGAGTAAAAGGTCAAAAAGGTAAAAAATATGATCAAGAGCAATAAGCCCCAAGCGACCTTCTTGCCAGCTACACCCAGGATCAACAGACCACCGAGGATGATCTCGACAGCACAAAGGAAAATAGCGATCCAAGTGGCATAATCACTTAGGAATCCAAGGTTGAGGACATGGAAGTATTCTTGCAGCTTATAGCCAAATCCCATCGGATCATTGGCCTTTATCAATCCGGAGAAGATAAATAATAATCCAACCAGAATTCTAGCAATCCATAATAAAACATTAGGTTTGGGTTGTTTTGTTTGGGAATAGCTCTGTGTATAAGTCATGTTGTTCGTTATTTTGCCAAACCTAATTTGATCAGTGCAAAGACTGCATAGTTCAGCATATCTTGATAGTTTGCTTGTAATCCTTCCGATACCAAAGTTTGGCCATCATTGTCCTCAATCTGTTTTACACGATGCAATTTCATCAAGATCAGATCGGTCATCGATGAAACACGCATGTCCCGCCAAGCCTCGCCATAATCATGGTTTTTGGCAAACATCAGGTCGCGGGTCTCATTCACCTTTTCGGTATACTTCTCCGCCACGATTTTGGGGTCCAAGTTCTCGTTTTCCGTATTGCCAATTTCCAGTTGAATCAAAGCAATCACACAATAATTGATGATTCCAATGAATTCATCGACTACTCCTTCGCCAACTTTCGATTCCTTTTTTTCTTCCAAAGAACGGATACGGGCGGCCTTGATATAAATCTGATCAGTCAAAGAACTTAATCGTAAAATTCGCCAAGCTGTACCATAGTCTTTGGTCTTTTTAATAAATAGCTCTTGGCATATGTTGATAATACGATTGTATTCTGTATTTGTATCCATAAATTGATTTTGCATTATAGTATGAGTCTCACAAATATAGCTAGAATATCCTTAACCTTTAAGTCACTTTACAGTACAATTTCCTCGATTTTCAATATTTATGAGCACTTTAGATTAACTTTGAAGGATGGAATCTGCTAGGTTTTTTGATCTTTCCTATCTCAAAATGGGCACTTCACTGCAAAGGAAATCTTATGATTTGATCCGGAATCATAGGATAATGGAAGCTTTGCAGGATTTCAAACCCGTCCTTATTGGAACCATTCCCATTGACATAGCTGTGTGGAACAGCGATTTGGATATCGCCTGTGAGGTCTATGACCTCGACATATTTAAAAGAAAATGTCATGAAAATTTCGAAAAACACAATGGATACAGCTTTAAAGTAGAAACTGTGCGTGGAATAGAAGTTGGAATTGCTAACTTTAAAATTGATGATATGTTGCTGGAAGTCTATGGAGAGGGGAGACCGGTGGCTGAACAGTATGGTTTTCGACATCTGTTGATCGAGGCCAAACTTTTGGAGACCTTCGGCGAGGAATTTAAACAACAGATCATCAAGCTGAAGTCGCAAGGAATAAAGACTGAACCGGCTTTTGCCAAATTATTGAAAATCCAAGGAGATCCTTATGAGGGTCTCCTAAACTATAACATAGAATAGATGCTGGAAATAAAGAGTCCTGAAATTAGAGAGGTGAATATCATCCGATATGTCCAACCTTTTCGCGAAGGTGGTTCGCTGCCCGGATTGGTTGATGCGGATGATGGATTTAGCTATGTGATCAAGTTCCGAGGAGCTGGACAGGGGAAAAAAGCCTTGGTCGCTGAATTTATCGGTGGCGAACTGGCTAGGTTCTTAGGACTTCGGGTTCCTGAAATGGTGTATGCCGATCTGGATGTAGGCTTCGGCAGGACCGAACCGGATGAAGAGATCCAAGACCTGCTCAAGTTTTCAGTAGGCAAGAACCTCGGTGTAAGTTATCTGAATGGAGCTATCACCTTTGATGCCAATGTCGATGAAATTTCCTCCGAGGAAGCTTCCAAGATCGTTTGGCTGGATGCCCTTTTGATGAATGTAGATCGGACCGTGAAAAATACCAATATGCTGATCTGGCATAAGGAATTATGGCTTATAGACCATGGGGCAGCACTTTATTTCCACCATAACTGGGACAATTGGGAAGAAACCGTTGATAAACCTTTCGTTCAGATCAAGGACCATGTCCTCTTATCCAAGGCCAAAGATGTTCCCCTTATCGATGCAACCTATAAAGAGCTGTTCAACAAAGAAAATATCAGGAAAATCCTCGATGTAATACCCGATGAATGGTTAATTGATGAGGTTCGCGATCTTAGTGCTGATGAAGTGCGTGAAGTGTATGTGGAGTTTATTTCCAGAAGAGCGAGCCATTCTGAAGTTTTTGTAAATCAAATTCAACATGCAGGATAGGACTTTATACGAATATGCTGTGGTAAGACTGGTTCCGCGTGTTGAAAGAGAGGAATTTGTCAATGTAGGCGTGCTGTTATATTGCAGGAAGCAACGATATGCCAATATCCTGTACCATGTGGATGAAGGCCGCTGCGAATTGTTATATAAGGATATCGACTTTGACCAGATCCGGGCTCATTTGGAATCCATGAAGCAAGTCTGTTTAGGGAGCAAAGAGGGTGGGGCCCTTGCCCAATTGGATCAAACCGAACGTTTTCGTTGGCTAACCGCTAAACGGAGCACCTTGATCCAATGCTCTGCCGTACATCCAGGCTTATGCTTAGATGCAGAAAAAACACATCAAGAACTCTTTGAAAAACTAGTGCTTTAAAATTTTTAAAATAATTCAACCTACCCATGATAATGGAGGATTTCTATCAACATATATACGAAAAACAACAGGCTGTCCAAGATATGCCCAGCAATAAAGCCATTGCTCATTGGGCAGTTGAATTGCTGCATCTGTTGTTCCCTGAACGGAATTCAAGAACCTTCAATACGGTTCAGGAAATTGAAGCTGCATTCAAGCAGGCTGAGGCAGATCTCTATCTTTTGCTTTTCAAAACAAAAGCATGTTCCAGCTGCAATATCAAGAAAGTATCCGAAAAGTTCTTTGCTAACCTGCCTTCCATCTATCAGCGCATGCTGACCGATGCAGAAGCCATCATGGAAGGCGATCCGGCAGCACAGAGTCTGAATGAAGTGATACGGACCTATCCCGGTTTTTTGGCTATCAGTATCTATCGATTGGCCAATGAACTGTGGATCCAAGGAATCCCTTTGATTCCACGGATACTGACGGAGCATGCACATTCAAAAACAGGCATTGACATCCATCCAGGAGCTTTCATCGATGAGTACCTACATATTGACCATGGTACCGGTATCGTGATTGGAGAAACCTGTAGGATCGGCAAGCATGTCAAGCTGTACCAAGGGGTAACCTTGGGTGCCTTGAGCGTGGAAAAGAACATGGCCAATACCCAGCGGCATCCCATTATCGAAGACCATGTCATTATCTATGCTGGAGCGACCATCTTGGGAGGTGAAACCGTAGTGGGCCATCATTCTGTGATTGGAGGAAATGTGTGGTTGACCAGCAGCGTTGACCCTTATACGACCGTATATCATCAACCCAATTCAAAATTTATTGACTCTAAACCTTTAGCATAATGGCGAATATCATAGACTTAATTGGAAATACACCGATGGTGGAAATCAAAGGATTTCATGACAACCCTAAGGTTAAAATATATGCAAAACTTGAAGGGAATAATCCCGGAGGTTCGGTAAAGGACCGTGCCGCTTTAAATATGATCCGTTCTGCCATGGAACGTGGCGAGATCAATAAGGATAGCAAGTTGATTGAAGCCACAAGTGGCAATACCGGTATTGCCTTGGCCATGATCGCGAGTATGTATGGCTTAGAGATTGAATTGGTGATGCCATCTACTTCAACAAGGGAGAGGACCTTGACCATGGAAGCTTTCGGGGGTAAGGTGACGTTGTTGGACAATATGGAGGTGAGCCGGGACTATGCCGAAGAAAAAGCCGCAAGCGGTGAATACTTTATTCTCAATCAATTCTCCAATCCTGATAATTACGAAGCCCATGTAAAAACTACGGGGCCCGAGATCTGGCGTGATACCGATGGAAAGATTACCCACTTTGTCAGTGCAATGGGAACTACAGGAACCATTATGGGCTGTTCAATCTATTTGAAAGGCCAGAATCCAGAGGTACAGATCGTAGGTTGTCAACCTACTGAAGATTCCTCTATTCCCGGCATCAGAAGATGGCCAGAGGAATACCTTCCAAAGATTTTTGATCCAAGTAGAGTGGATCGAGTTATAGACATCGACCAAAAAGATGCAACCCAGAGAGCTAGGGAATTAGCCAGAAAAGAAGGGGTATTTGCCGGGATGAGCTCTGGTGGAGCTTTTCAAGCAGCCTTGACCGTGGCTAATGAAATCGAAGAGGGCGTTATTGTATTTATCGTTTGTGATAGAGGCGATCGATACCTCAGTTCAGACCTCTTTGGTTAAGAGATTATCATAAAAAGAATCGGGGCCTTCATTTGAATGCCCCGATTCTTTTTATGATAAATTTCTATTTATTGTCCCTAGACCAGATCTCAAAGATAGGGTCACCTTTTGAGCTCAAGCCACTGTGGTTCCAAGCGCCATCTTTGATTTCGCCATCAAAGGACAAGGAAGCACCGACACGGCTATTGTCTCTGGAGAAGAATAGGATGTTTTCGGTATATTTCTTATCCTTAAAACTATATTTTCCTCCACCGGTACCATAAAAGCCCTTTTCAGCAGGATTTATGGCAATCCATTGGAAATAGCCGTCAACCAATATTTTGATAGTCTTTCTGTCGCCACGCGGTATATTGGACATTTTATCTTTTTCTTTCCTGCCGGTTATCCGCCACAGACCTTCCAAATCCTGTTTATTGGCAGTTTGTTTCGCGAAGTTCAGGGTTCCCATTTTGATGCCTTTACCATCCAATTGGGCGTTTGTGGCCTTTTCAGTGCCTATTTCAGCTGGATTGGCATCATTATATTCCACGTTTACCTGTATTCCATTGTTTGATGTGCTAAATGGACCTCCCCAGGTAGAAATATACTTGTTGTCTTCATATTGGATATATGAACTGTAGCCATCTACAAATAGCCATAGGTGATTGACATTTCCATCTTTTGCGAGGTAAGCTCCATGTAGGGGCTGCTTGGATTGAGCAATGACTGCAAAGCCCATCAGCAGAATGGCCAAACTTAAAAATAGTCTTTTCATGTTGTGATTCTGTTGGTTATCCCTTAAATATAATTAAAACCATTTAAAGCGCAAACTGTTTTGAACCTGACAAAAACGCTTTGTCACGAATGGGTAGGAATCGAAATTTGAGTTTTCGCTTTCAGGCTAATACATTAATTTTACGCCAAATTTAACTTCTATAGCATTGCAACTAAATCACAGGACACTATTTCTTCTCACGTGGGTCTTAATTTTATCCACTTTAAAGTCACTAGGTCAGATAGAGACCAAATCTGTTACTGACACGATAAAATTTAGAAAAGACAGCTTAGCTGTCCTTCCCGATGAACCTGCGTTTATCAAGGATACCTTAGAATGGGACCTGAATCCCAAGAGGGAAAAGAAATTTTGGCGTGCAGGAGCTCAATGGTTTTTGGCTCAAGCTTTACCGGCTTCCTTCAACCGTTTTATCACGAAAGATCCTTATTCATATATCAGTTTCCAAAACTTTTTGGACCATCAGCGATTTAGTGCCTGGGATTGGGATGACAACCAATTTACCACCAATCAGATTGACCATCCTTTCCATGGACAGATTTATTTCAATGCCTTTCGTAGTAATGGTTACAATTTTTACCAATCCTCCCTGGCCACGGTAGCCGGAAGTTATATATGGGAGACAGCTGGCGAAACACAGCACCCTTCCATCAACGATTTAGTCAATACCACCTTTGGAGGGATATTGATGGGGGAGATGATGCATCGGGTTTCCCGCAACATCCTTGCGAGAAACCGTACGGACCATAATAGGATCGGAAACGAGATCGTAGCGACTTTGGTGAATCCTATCAACGGATTGAATCGCTTTTTAGATGGTAAATGGGGTAAACCGATAGATGATTATTATGGAGCCGACTCTTCTGTCATCAAGGCGGAACTGGATTTAGGAGTGCGACGCTTTGATGCCAAGGAAGGTGATTTCCTGAATGAAGGAAAGAATGCTTTTTACGGTCGATTGCGATTTATCTATAGCAATGGTGACCATAACTATAAAAGACCTTTTGATCAGTTCTCTGTAAACCTAGAATTGGGAAATGGGGACAGTTCATTTATTAATGGGGTCAATGTACATGCCCTACTTTATGGTGCAAAATTCTTTAAGTCTAAAAAGGGGGATCATTATGGTACCCTGAATGCCCATTATGACTTCTATAACAACGATGCCTTTTTTTACGGAGGACAAAGTTTGAACTATAATTGGCTGTCTGAATTCAGATATAATAAAGGCAATCGCTTGAACCTGTCTGTGGGAGCGGGAGCGGTGATATTGGCCGCAGTTCCTGATCCATATTTGTTATATGGAGCCAGTAGAAACTACAATTATGGGCCCGGTGCATCGTATAGGTTCCGTGGAGATTTGATGCTCTTAGATCGCTTTATTTTAAGTGCTGACTATAATGGTGGGGTGTTTTTTACCATTTCGGGTACGGATTCATACTATGTCCTCCACGGACTGAACGTCGAAGCCAGCCTGAGATTATATAAACGTTGGTCCATCAACTTGAGTTCTGGTTATTTCAATCTCCAAGGTCATTTCTATGATCAGCAATATCCAGACTTTAATCGTGAATATCCTTATGGTAGGTTGTCCGTAGGGTATAATATATTCTTCTAGAAGTTAACACAAAAGACATTTATTTTTAATAAAGTATAATTTTGTTCTATATTTTTAATTTTGTTGCCCTTATTTTTGCTGCAAATTAAAAATAGACAATGACTAAATCTTTACTAAGCAGCTGGAATAGGGGAATTCTTCTTTTATTTATCTTAACAGTATTTTCTTCTTCATCTTATTCCCAAGAACAGGACTCTAACAAACATAAAATAGTTGATCCTGTCGATTTTGTAAAACCAACCTCTAGTATTCGAGTTTCCTTAATTGCTCCAACCTTAACTTTTCAATACGAAAAACCAATAGGTCCAAAAACTGTATTTGATGTCAATGCAGGGCTTCTAGTTAGCTTTGGGGTAAGTAAACTTTCGGTTGATATAGATCAATATAGAGATTTGGATGTTAATGCTAGGTATTTTGCTTTAATGCCACTAATGTCTGTCGGGGTAAAACATTTTTATAATATTGAAAATAGGCTCCGAAAAAATAAAAGCATTGAGAATAATAGTGCAAATTATTTTGGAGGAAGGTTGCACGGTCCTATAATTGGATGGATTAGGGATACTAAAAATATTAATGCAGAGAAGTCCAAAAGAATACAGTTCAGCAGCCGGACTGCAGTAGGATTGGTAGCCTTGTGGGGGATGAATAGAGACCTCGGTAATAATTTCAATTTCAATCTGGAGGTGGGACCAAGTTTAGTCTATAATTTGGATTCTAAAATTGTGCCTTCTTTCTGGCTTCATGTTGGTTTTTCAAAGACCTTTTAAATAATTGGTTTATTATTTAATCCTAAGAAATTTTTTTAAACCATGAGATCTGTTTTAATATTTATTCTGCTATTCCTGTTTATTTTACCATTTACCCATGCTCAAGAAATCAATGCACTTGATCATGATTCAATCCGTTCATATGTTGTAGAGAATCATAGCATCCGTGCGAATATCGTAAAACCCATGTTAGCATATCAGTTTGAAAAGCCAGTTTTTCAAGATGCTGTCCTCGAGATGCATGCAGGTCTTACATTAGGAGGTTTAACACGTTTTCATGCTTTACCAATAGGAGATAAGGAGCGTTGGAATCATTATAATAGAACAATTGTGTTGATGCCGACCTGGTCCTTATCGGTCAAGAAATATTATGGTTTTTCAAATCGATTACAAAATGGCAAATCCATTAAAAATAATTCATCAAATTTCCTCGCTCTTCGTTATTTAGGCCTAATGGCAGGCTGGACATTTGATACAACGGTGGGAGAGAAAGAAGCAAAAGAAAAACCTAGTTTTGATAAAGGTGTAGCCACAGGTTTCGCTGCAACTTGGGGAATCAATAGAGATATTGGCAAAGACTTTAGTTTCAATTATGAAATGGGACCTATTTGTATGAAAGCCCCCCAAGGAATCTGGGGTTTAGGACTATACCTGAAAGTAGGCTTTCAGTGGAATATATTGTTATCTGCTAAACATTGATATTAATAAATTGATCCAAATCTTGGCCCATCCTCCCATCCTCGTTGGGAGAGCGAGGCAAATCCCAATCCTGGTTCAACATAGAGAACAGTTTCTCAACTTTCGGTTACCCACCATACTGTCGTCCTGACGAAGGAAGGATCTCGGAGCAATGCGAACTTGCTTGTATTGGCGTACAGTTCCTTTACCTTCGGTAAAGGATGACAGGACTTGGGAAAGGAGAAGCGTACAGATTCTTCACTAATCGTTCAGAATAGCACATGGGCAATGTTCTTTTTTTACTGTCAACCTGAGAATAAAAAATTTGGACTAAATTTATCGGAAGGTGATGACAGCTTTTTGGCAACGAAAATAAATTAGCTCTTTTATTTTTTTAATATAGAACCCCTTTGGGGTTCCATTATTTTAGCTGGCATGGCACGTTAGCCTGTAAGTAGCAAAAACTGATGTTCGATTAATCGAACATCAGTTTTTGCTACTCCTGTTTTGTTCAATACCATTGCTAAAATAATTCATCCCCGCTGGGGATGTATGGCGGATAAAAGGTTTCCCGTTCCGGTGTCAACCTGAGGTACGAAGGTTCTCGGAGGTATGCAAATATTGATTGTATAGGTGTACAATTCCTGCACCGAAGGTTAAGGAAGACAGGGGCATAGGGGACGGGCGTATGCAATTCAGTCCTACCGTATGTTGGACTTTCCAGCGAATTGTTGATCATCATCATGGTCTATCCTCCCATCCCGCTAATCCGGGTTCAAAATACCCTACAGTCCCATTCCCTTCGCTTAAAGGCACCCCCGAGTCTAATTACTTACTACTAAATACTCCATAAAAAAAGGTTAACGAAATTGCTCCGTTAACCTTTTTTATTTTATAACTAATTCTTGTAATGCTTATTTGTCAAGCTTTTCGAATTTGTCGAAATCGATCTTTTTAGATTTGATTTTCACTGTATCTTTCAATTGATCGAACACTTTTAAAGCTTTTACTTCTTCGAACAAACGGTTAGCTTGTTCTCTGTCGCCTAATAATTGCATTGCGAATTGTTGCAATTGCTCATCTGTTGGCTCTTCGTTGATGTTGTACATTTTGATTTGCGCGTAGATACGTTCTTTAGCCAAATCAACCACCTCATCATATTTAACTTCTAAGTTGTTTGCTGTAACGATGCGGTTTTCGATGATCGTCCATTTCAAGTTGTTCAAGAAATCTTCGAAACCTTCTTCGATTTCAGTAGCATCCAAGTTAGGGTTAGTTGCTTTTAACCATTTTTTCAAGAAATCCTCAGGGAATTTAGCGTCAACTTTATCCATACCGAAAGTATACATATCGTTGCGTAATTTTTGAGCTGAGTTTTGTTTGAATAGGTTTTCAACTTCTTCTTTTACTTTTTCGTTGAATTGCTCTTCGGTAGTTACTTCACCAGCAGGGAACAATTTGTCGAAGAACTCTTGGTTCAAGTCAGACTCTTCTAATCTATTGATGTTTTTAACCGTCAATTCGAATTTAGTAACGTCTAGGTTTTCAGCCTCATCTTCAGTGATACCTAAGATACGAGCAAGGTCAGCAACTTTGAATGCTTTCTTTACGTCAAGCTTTGCAGTATCATCTTTTTTCAAGCCAACCAATGATTTTTTGATTTTGGCATCTTCAATGATGTCCGTACGGATTGAAGTTGTTTTTTCGATACCGTCTTCTTTATCTTGTTTCAATTCAGCGTAAAGAACGTCACCTTCCTCAGAAACTTCAGGGTTGGTCATTTTACCATAGCTACGACGTAAGTTTTTGATACGCTCAATAAGCGTTGCTTCATCAGCTTTAATGTCGTATTCAGTGAATTCCGTCTCTGCTGAGAAAGGAATGTCAAACTGAGGAGCTAAACCGATCTCGTAATCGAATTTAAAAGTATCCTTGAAATCCCAGTTGTATTGACCATCAGTATCTTCTTCTTTAGGAAGAGGTTGGCCTAATACTTCCAGTTTTTGCTCACCGATGTATTCAGCAATTTTATCATTGATAATTTTATTGATCTCATCAAATAAGATCGCCTTACCGTACATACGTTTGATATGTCCAGTAGGAACCATTCCTGGGCGGAATCCTGGTAATTTAGCTTGTTTTGCTTGGTCTTTAATTGCTTTATCAACCTGTGGGTTATAGTCCTCAGGCGCTATTTCCACTTGGATACTAGCGTTGATGTCATCAATGTTCTGGTGTGAAATATTCATACTCTTGTTTTAGCTTTTCGCAATTAATAAAAAAAAGTCCTCCTGATATTTTGTTTTCAGGAGGACATCAAGTGCGGAAGAAGGGACTCGAACCCCCACGCCTCGCGGCGCCAGATCCTAAGTCTGGTGCGGCTACCAATTACGCCACTTCCGCAGTTAGGATTTTATTGAGCCACAAAGATAGAAACCAAACCTATATATGTCAAGCTTTTTCTTCTCTTTTTTCTATGTTTTTTTGTAACTCTTTGTTTCTTAAAGCCTAATTTTTCAAAAAATATTGAAAATAGCCTAGGCTAAGCTCAAAATACGGGAAGATCATGCTGCTTTTGGAGCGGATTCGACAGGTAAACATCCTCTTTTGGTCTTTATAATTATGGAAAACAAAAAGTACATCCTCCAAAAAAACTCGAAGGTGGGGAGGCTCATGTTCCTTTTATATAATAAATCAATAAACACTATTCAATAGAAATAAGGATTCCTTCAAGAATCCTGACCAGGAATATGGAGCATATTTTGACCTCATTCGAGACACATTCCGAATTTTCCGAAAATGTCTCGAACAAGGGTAAAGTGATGGTCGAAGGCCTATGATCAATAATTGGATAAAAAAACGACTTTCCAGAACTTGGTTTTATTGATGGAATGGGGGAGACTTAATAAAAAAATTGAAAAAATATTTGCGCAAGTACTTTTTTCTCCTTTACTTTGAAACACAAAGTACTTTTATGGACCAGAAAGATATCTTAAAAGAAATAGGCCAGATCCGCTCCATGATGGAGAAATCATCGAAATTTATGTCCATCAGTGGGCTTTCGGGCGTATTGATCGGTTGTTTAGCTTTATTGGGGGCAGCAGCTGCATATTTTGTGGTTTATGGAACCAAGAGTGTGTTTGGTTACCGTGACTATTATGTGTTGGATGAACAGGTGCTATATAAATTGATCATCATTGCCATTTTGGTCCTGGTCATTTCCGTAACGGTAGGGGTGATCATGGCAAGGGCAAAAGCCAAGAAAGCGGGACAGAGCATCTGGAACCCGACCAGTAAAGCGTTATTGAAAGCGATGGCTATCCCATTGGTGACTGGCGGTCTGTTTTCGATCATCCTGATCAGTAAGGGTGTGGTCGGTTTGGTAGCTTCCACCTTGCTGATTTTTTATGGACTTTCACTAGCGGCAGCTAGTGTATTCACTTTTCGGGAAGTCAGGGTACTTGGAATTTTGGAGATTGTATTAGGCTTGTTAGCTTTGGCCTTCCCTGGATATGGCGTCGTGTTTTGGGCCTTAGGATTTGGTGTTCTACATATCGTTTACGGGTTAATTGTCCATAAAAAGTACGAAAGAAAGTGAGCTTGGATTTAACATTATATGACAAGGTTTTTGAAAATAGGGTCAGGCTGCAAATCATGAGTATCCTGATGGCCAATGATTCCTATGATTTCAATTCGTTAAAGGAATTGTTAGAGGTAACCGATGGTAACCTGGCATCAAACCTGAAGAACCTTGAAAAAGAAGGCTATATTTTGGTGACCAAAACATTCATCGATCGTAAGCCGAATACA
The DNA here is from genome assembly GCF_053644255.1 of Sphingobacterium sp. NPDC055431. Taxonomy (NCBI): domain Bacteria; kingdom Pseudomonadati; phylum Bacteroidota; class Sphingobacteriia; order Sphingobacteriales; family Sphingobacteriaceae; genus Sphingobacterium; species Sphingobacterium sp. NPDC055431. Next base: position 18,668 of record NZ_JBSHLH010000028.1, on the reverse strand, counting down.
AGTTATAGTAAGACGGATCAAGGCGCTAAAGCATTTGAAAATCATATCATTGCCTTGGAGAGCCTCATTAAACAGCAGTACAAATAGAATTTTTTTTGTTCATCTACTTTGAAAGACAAAGTACTTTATAGATAAAAATATGAGAGGATTAAGATTGAAATTTATGCTATTCCTGTACAATTGGTCATCCAAATTGTATGCAGAGCTGTTTAAGGGATATAAGGCAGCTTGGGGAATCAGGAAAGAAGAGTTTTTGGAATATCAAGAGGGGAGTTTAGGCTATGCCTTAGGAATGTTCTACAAAGAAAAAGGTTTTGACGTCATGCCGAAATTGGAGAATCACGATGTCTTTCACCTGATTACAGAAACTGGAACAGAGATTAACGATGAAATTGCCATGCAATATCTGCTGTTCGGAAATGGCAAGCTGAGTTTGTACCTGCTGGCCATGATCTTTATCGGGACCTTTATATTTCCGGAGCATAGCGCACATTATTGGTCAGCTTACAGAAAAGGGAAGGCCATGCATAAATTTCACCATATAGAATTTAAGGGCTTCCTCACAGAATCACTGAGCACATTACAACAATCACTAGATAAAAAACAATTAAAACTACAACTACAAGTAAATCCTATTCAACATGGAAAATAATTCAACTAACGAGGGATTGGAGAACAGTTCTCAGAAATCCCTGATCGAAAAAATCACCTCTTCATTGATCGTTAAGATTTTTGTCATTTTCTTCCTGATGTTAATCTTGCTCATTCCATTGGGCTTGATCGGAGACCTGATTTCAGAACGCAACAATAGGGAGACGAATGTATCTACGGAGATCGCTCGGAAATGGGGGATGGACCAAGTGATCACAAGCCCTATCTTAGCTGTTCCTTACGAGGTGGTCAGAGAAAGGATGAAAAGTGATGGGGAAGGTACGGGAACCAGTACGTTGGTGACAACGGTAGTGACAGAATATGCCTTTATGATGGCAGATCAGACCCAGATTACAGCTACTGTAGAACCTGAACCTTTAAAGCGTGGTATCTATCAAGCCATCGTCTATACCTCAAAGATCAATATTAAGGGGAATTTCGAAGCCTTTGATTTCAGTAAATTAAAGGTACTGCCTGCTGATCTGAAATGGCAGGACGCCAAACTGATTTTCGGTATACAGGATGTGAAAGGACTATCAGAAAATCCAACGTTTAAATGGGATGGTAAAGCCATGGAAATGGGGAAATATGATCTGGATATCGATCTGTTCAAGCAGAATTTAACGGTTGACCTTCCATTAGAAAACAATGAGTCCTTGAATAAACCTTTCGAGATCAATTTTGACCTGAAAGGATCCAAGTCCTTGAATTTCTTGCCGCTGGCAAAAAACACGAAGATCAATGTAAATGGTAATTGGGCAAATCCTAGTTTCAATGGTAACTTTTTACCGGATGACCGTGAAGTTGGAGAAAGCTTTAAAGCTAACTGGACCATTCCGGATTTCAGCAGAAAACAGGCCCAACAATGGACCGGAGAGCCTTATAAGGTCTATAACTTCCAAGGTATCGATCTTTCTGACGAAGACGCACATCCCAATGAATATGCTGCACGCACCTTTCCAGAACCACAGAGCGCTAGCACAGACAATCAGTTGACTGCAAATGATTATGACATGGTTCAGGTCAACTTCTTGCCACAGGTCGATAACTATCAAAAAGCAACCCGCGTAACCAAGTATGGTGCTTTGGTGATCGCATTGACTTTTGTTTCCTTGGTCTTCATGGAAATCATCAAGAAACAGCGCGTGCATATCATTCAGTATGTATTGATCGGTTTTGCCATGGTGTTGTTCTATGCTTTATTACTGGCGATTTCGGAACATATTGGATTTAATTTCGCATATTTAATTGCAGCAATTGCAACAATTATCCTGATTTCATCGTTTATCAAAGCAATAACCAAGGACATGAAATCGGCCATGAATTTCGCCGCCATATTAGCTCTATTCTATAGTTTTATCTTCGTACTTCTTCAATTACGTGACTACTCATTAATCGTTGGAACCATTGGACTATTCATCATCTTGGCGGTATTAATGCGTATTTCAACAAAAATTAACTGGTATCAATTTGAAAAGCAATGATAAGGTTAAGTAGAACATCCATACGAATGTACCTCACGAGCATTTGGCTCTTATTTTGGAAAGCCAGTCGTGTAAATTAGGTAATGATTTCGGTTTGCCTGTCAACTTTAGTAAATTGGCAGGCAAATCGTTTTTTATATGCATAAGATATCATGGATTGGAGCACTCTTATTGATCAATAATATGGTTATTGCACAAGAAGGAAAAGAAGTTCCCCAAAAGGTGGAGCGACCAAAAGTAGAAGATCGCGTCAGACGTTCAGGCAATGTGGAACCCCTTAGTCCCCAGAAGCTATGGGAATTGGGCCGGGTTTCCGGAGAAGGACTTTCAGCAGATGGCACCCAATTGATTTACGGTGTATCGAATTATCAGTTTGATGAAAACAAATCCGAGAAGGATCTTTTTGTTATTCCGGTAAAAGGAGGGGTTGCCAAGCAATTCACCTCCGAGGCAGGTGGTGAGTCTGTACTCAAAGTGGAAGGTGACGATGTCCTTTATATGTTCAAAGGACAGATCTGGAAAAAAAGCCTGAAAGACGGAAATGCCGTTCAAGTGACCAATCATGAAGGTGGCTTGGAAAATGTGAAGATTTCACCTGATGGGAAGCATATCTTGTTCAGCAAACAGGTTCTCTTAAAAGATTACCATAGCACCGATAAGTATAAGGACCTACCAAAATCCAATGTGTATATCTATGATAATCTAGATTACAGACACTGGGATACTTGGAACGATGGGAAATTCAACCATCCATTTATCGCTAGTTATGATAACGGAAAAATTGGGGAGGCTAAGGATATCTTAGCTGATGAGCCTTTCTATTCGCCTACCATGCCATTTGGGGGAGCGGAAGATTTTGCATGGACTCCAGATAGTAAATCCGTACTTTATGTCTGTAAGAAGAAATTTGGAACGGAGTACGCACAGAGTACCAATACAGATATCTACAAATATGACCTGGCTTCAGGACAGACCAGTAATCTGACCGAAGGGATGAATGGGTATGACAATACGCCAAACTTCAGCCCTGATGGAAAATTGATGAGCTGGATGAGCATGAAAACCGATGGTTATGAATCGGATAAAAATGATATCTACATTAGCGAAGCTGCGACTGGAATAAAATTAAATATGACTGCTCATTGGGATGGGACTATCAATTCCTATACCTGGAGCAAGGACAATAAAAAAATCTATTTCTTGGCACCAACCGAAGGGACTGTTCAGATCTTTGAACTATTGATTCCGGGCAACCTGAAGAATAGGGCTTTGCCTATCATCAATAAGATTTCAGATGGAGAATTTGACATCAACGGTATTGTAGGCGAAACCAAGGATGGTCTGGTGGTTACCCTGTCAAAAATGACCCGTGCGAACGAGGTGTTTCATTATTCTTTCAAATCCAAAAAACTAAATCCAATAACGACCGTCAATGATCAATTGTACAGTAAGGTTGCAGATACCAAGGTGGAAGCAAGGGTGACAAAGGCATCGGATGGTTTAGACCTATTTTCATGGGTGATCTATCCGCCGAACTTTGACCCAAGCAAAAAATACCCGACCTTATTATTCTGTCAGGGAGGTCCCCAAGGTGCGGTTACCCAATCGTATTCCTTCCGTTGGAACTTCCAATTACTGGCCAGTCAGGGATATATTGTCATCGCACCTAACCGTCGTGGCATGCCAGGATGGGGAGTGAAATGGAATGAACAGATTTCGAAGGATTGGGGTGGTCAAGCGATAGCAGATTACCTATCAGCAATCGATGACCTTTCCAAGGAAGTCTATGTAGATAAAGATAGGATAGGTGCAGTAGGTGCTAGTTATGGTGGTTATTCCGTATTTCAATTGGCAGGTGTGCATGAAGGTCGATTCAAATCCTTTATTTCACATTGTGGATTGTTTGATATGAAATCATGGTATGGTACAACGGAAGAACTGTTTTTTGCAAACTATGAATTAGGCGGACCTTATTGGGAACAAGGTAATGATAAAACCTATACCGAATTCAACCCAAGCACATTGGTTTCGAAATGGAATACTCCGATCTTGATTTTCCAAGGCGGTAAAGATTACAGGGTTCCAATCGGACAAGGTCTGGAAGCTTTTCAAGCAGCTCAACTTAGAGGGGTTAAAAGTAGATTGGTCTATTTACCAGATGAAAACCACTGGGTGCTTTCAGGTCATAACGCACAGGTATGGCAACGTGAGTTTTTCGGATGGTTGGATGAAACCTTGAAAAAATAATAACTAAATAAAGAAGCCGATTCAATTTGAATCGGCTTTTTGAATGCACAGAAACAAGAGACAGTATAGGATCTATAACTTGCTTTTTCATTCATTACTTAATAAACAACATTTAAAGAATATTTTCACCTTTCTTCATCAGGGTTAAATTTTCATTCAAATCATAGAGCTGATTTTCTTCAGCCCTTGTGATTGCCTTTTCCATCAAGGAGATCCCTTTTTCTTTTTCTCCCACTTTATAGTTCAACAAAGCGTAGTTGGAAAGATTTTCGACATCTTCAGACTTTTCAAAGGCATCTCTCGACCAGGTCAACAGTTCTTTGATGAGTTCAGTCTCCTTGGATTTTTTTGCAAAAACACCCACATATTCCATTTTCATTCTATCACTGATGCTATGGTCATATTTTTGGATATAGGCTTTCAGGGCAGGGACATAATCATGCATCAGAAGGCCATTTTTATAGAAGTTTAATTTTATAAAATCCAATAGTTCCGTGCTATGATTTGGGTATTTTGCAACTAAGGTATCTTGGAAAATAGACCAATCCGGATTGCTAGTCAAGATATAATAGCCCATAGGAGATTTACGGCCGAGCTTGTTGGCGGCATCTTCAAAATTTATTATTCCTCGGTATAGATCCTCGGCCGCTGTTTCTCCTAACAAAGAGTCAATTTTTTTAGCTTGATTCAAAAGTAATGGGAAGCCAATGTCTTGGGAAGAACGGGTTACATCCATGATGACCTGTGCTTCGGCTTTCGTTTCAATAGCTGGTTTCTGGGAAAGATAAGCCTTGATCAGATCTTGTTTGTCCTCGGGCTCAGCTTCCATGGAAGCATTTAAAAGTTTTTTTAATATGGTTTTGTCCTGCTTATTTTCCTCATACTTCTTTCTTAAGGTGTAATATTGGAAATCTGGATTCGGGACCTTTTGCAATAGGCTTAGGAAATTACTGATCTCTCTTTTACCATATGCTTTATGAACTAATTCGCCATTTGGGTTGAAGAAGAGGTAACAAGGGTAACCATCTACCTGATAATTTTTATCAAATTCCTTGCTTAATTTCATCCATTCTTTTTTTATTGCATTGGCCTCGGGATCATCATCAAATTGAACCTGGACGGACACATAGTTTTGGTTGCTGAACTCCCCAATTTTACTGTCCGTGAAAACCTGTTGTTCCATGATCTTGCAAGGTACACACCAGGAGGTATAGCAATCCATCATGATGTATTTGTTCTCCGCTTTGGCTTTTTCTTTGACCTCAGCCCAATTCAGGTTATTACTGAATTTTATTCCTTTTTCCTGAGCAACGAGAACGGTTGGTAGCAAGAATAGTATTAGGATGAATCTTTTCATGATTTATTGGATTAATAGCTTTAGAGCACGTACGGAAATAGCATTTTTCATGACCATCTGTTGTTTGTTACCTTCAGGAGCTGCCGAGGGGATCGTCTGGGTAGAAGAAACCAAACCAGCCAGGTTGCCAGCCTCTGATAGGATAGGAGCACCGCTTGAACCGACCGCATAGTCTGCACTGATGGTCATTCTATATTGACGGATTCCAGGGGTCCTAGGGTTCAACATCAAGCTGTTCTTGTTGACGATGCCTTCACTCAGATAGTAATAGATATGGTCTGGATGGGAGATAATATATACGGTTTCGCCGGGTAATAATACTGGACCTAATGGAATAAAAGGTAATTTCTTTCCATTCGTTTTAACCTTGAAAACGGCTAGATCATTGCTGGAAGAAAAGGCCAGTAACTCATCCATCACATATACCTCACCATCTATGCCTTCAATAAAATAAGTGCTGAGATCTTTGCTCAGTTGCAAAGAATCTGTTGGCTTATCCGTATGGATCAATTCTGCGAGCACATGGTAATTCGTTACGCAGATTCCATCTGAACTGATAGCAAAAGCTGAGGCATACAGATCGGCATAAGGATAATCATCTTTATCTTTTTGGTTCATTCGACCCATCAAAAAGACCGCTGATTTTTTTGCTTGAAAAAGATCCTTAGGCTTCAATGCCACTGTGGATGGATTACCCACTAATTTCCAAGAAAATGATTGTTCATTTTTTAATGCCTTGGCTTCGATTTGAAGTTGAGGAACTGTTTTTCCTTGCTGTGATTTAAATGCAGACTGTACTTTTTCCTCCAAGCCTTTATGGAATAAGGCATCGTTCATGAAAATACTGTCTGATTGGTCCTGTGCTTTGGCTAACTGCTGTAAACAGGATAAAGCCAGAGCCAAGGTAAATACCCAAAAAGGATGTGTTTGAAACAATTTCATGGTTAAAACAGTTCTTCGAGTTTTTTGATTAATTCTTCACCTCTTAAATTTTTGGCGATGATTTGTCCATTTGCATCCACTAAGAAATTGGTCGGGATCTGTACCACATGGTACATTTTGGCCACATCACTATCCACACCTGTTAGATCGGATGTTTGTTTCCAAGTTAGCTTATCGGCAACGATGGCTTGTCGCCACATTTTTTCAGCCTCTTTTTTATCTAATGAAATGCCTAGGATCTCGAATCCCTTTTTGTTGAACTGATTATAAGCAGCCACTAGATTTGGATTCTCAGCACGGCATGGTGCACACCAGCTGGCCCAGAAATCGATCAATACATATTTGCCTTTGTAATCCGACAGGTTGACCGTTTTGCCTTCGGTATCTGGAATGGCAAAATCAGGTGCTGGCATGCCGATATCGACAATAGCCGATTGCATGATCAATGAATTGATCATTTCACCTCCTGGAGATTGCTTTAAATCGTCTGACAGCCCTTGGAAAAGCTCTTTCATTTGGCTGTTTTCTAAACTTCCAACAAGATTGTATAACTCGGTTATCGAAACGGCACTGTTGCCATGGTTTTTGATGAAAGAAACTGCAAATTCATTACGGCTGACATATAATTCGTCCATCTGCTTGTCATATTCTTCTTGAGAAATCTTGGGCTGAGGATTATTATATTGATCATCTAATTTTTTGATCTCTGCTGCCAATTTGCTTTCAAAGTCCTTGATCTCAATGTAATCGGTATAAGTTTTTGAACCTGTGATTTGGACTTCATTTATTTTGTTGAAGTCTCCATTGACCTGAATATTTCCGGGTTCAACGAATAAAAAGAATGCAGTGCTATTATTTCCCGATTTATTGACCAAGAATGAATTGGTTGGTCCTGGAATCGTTCCTTTAAATTCAAACTTTCCGTCGACCACCTCAGTGGAATCTTGGCCGGGATAGTCGCCGCGCTGTTCAAGGTGGATATATTTGCTTGGCCAGTTCTTGATCTCGCCCTTGATGCTAAAAGGCTCTTGTGCAAAAAGAGGAGAGTTGATTGCTGCAGTTAAAAATAAAGCTGTTATCGCCTGGATGTATATTTTCATGATTGTGTTGTTCTAATTTTTATATAATGATCATTGACCTTCAATTTCTTCTTCTTGTTTATCCTTGCCCATCAATGGAAGGTTTTCGGATAGTAAAACGCCCTCAGGACTTTCCTTGATATAAAGGCTAAGGGAGTTGAAAAGAGCCACCAATTCGCTGTTCAGCAGGCTGTTGTTTAAGGTCTGGATTTCCGATAAGCTGACGATGCTGTTCGGGTGTTTTTTAATAAACTCCTTAGAGTATTCAATATCCAGAAGACTTAAGCTATCGAGGCTTTTATAATATTGCTTAAGTACGGTACTGTCTTCTGTTGTGAATTGAAGTTGTACATATCTGCTCATTTCCTGGTCGTATTTTTCATGACCTTCCCTGAGCTCAATAAAGTCATTGTAGGTAGCTGATCCTTTGACTTCAACATTTTTAAAATCCTCGAAATTGCCATTGACAGTGATGTTGCCAGGCTCCACGTATAGAAGTTTAGCGACTCCGCTTTTTTTCTGTGTAATCAGATATGCTGCAGTTGCACCTGGGATACTACCACTGAATTGGAAGCTGCCATCTGTGGTGCTTACCGAGTCCACTCCAGGGTAATTACCTTGACGAACCAAATAAACTGTTTCTGTTGGCCATCCCTCAATTTTACCTTTTACGGTAAAATTATCTTGGGAAAAACCAAGTTGGGGAATGGCTAATAATGGAATGAATAGTGCAAATAGAATTGTTTGAATTTTCATGTAATTAAGCTTATAGTGTATGGTTATTTAAATATTTCTTTCAGTTTTTCCTGTAGTTTTTCTCCAACAAGGTTTTTGGCAATGATCTTTCCGTCAGGTCCAATCAGAAAGTTGGATGGGATAACTTGAACTGCATAGGTTACTGCGGCTTCGTTTTTATTGCCTTGAAGATCAGAAATCTGAGGCCAGATGACCCCGTCGTTTTCGATGGCGCGTTTCCAACGCCACTCCTCAGCTTTGGAGTCAATGGAAACCCCTAGGATTTCGAAACCTTTATCCTTATAGGATTTATAGGCAGCAAGTAGATTTGGGTTCTCTCTACGACAAGGGATGCACCAGCTTGCCCAAAAGTCAACGAGTACATACTTTCCGCGGAAATCTTGGAGTTTGATGGTGTTTCCGGCTGTATCTTTTTGTGCAATATCTGGGGCGATCTTTCCAATTTCAATATTCGACAAGTTTTTCATGTAGGCATTGATATCTTCAGCCTGTACAGTTGCGATTAATTTAGGGTCTAATAGATCATAAAGTTTCTTGAGTTCGGTATAGCTCAGATCTTGGCTTAAGCCTGCAAGTTCATAGACGGTTGCTGGGCTTGATGGATGTTCCTTTATGAAGATTTTCGAAATCTCAATGTTTTTTGCGGTCAAGCTTTTTATTTCTTTACTAATGTTTGCCTGTTTGGTTTCATCCTTTTCATTACCTAAGACTTGGTATAGGCTGTCGATTTGGTCGCCAAGAGTTTTATGGATGTTCTTGATTTCATAATACTCATCAGTGGATTTGGAACCAGTTACTTTGGCTTCTTCCAGATTAGCGTATTGGCCATGGATCTCGATATTTCCAGGTTCTAAGAATAGAAATTTATATTTAGGTTCCTCTCCATCTAAGGAAACCAAGAATGCATTGGTTGGGCCTTCGATCTTTCCACGGAACTCAAAAGAACCATCCTTGTTTTCTACGGAGTCCTTACCCGGGAAATTGCCTTTGCGTTCAAAACGGATATACTTAGATGGCCAGCCATCAATTTTTCCTTTGACCACAAATTCACTTTGGCTAAATGCTTCTTGGCTAAACAATGAACCAACTAATAGAAGCAGGGGGGTGATTTTTCTAATATTTAATAAAACTGTCATATACGTAATTTTTAATTTATACCTTCTATTTCTGAAATATATGGGGTGCCAAAAGAGCTTTCGATAATGGTAAACTTCATGTACTTCGCAGTAACTGGATTGATGAATTTTAAGTGTTTCTTATCAGGGTTATCTGCTGAACTTTGATAATTCACATCACCTGCTATAAAGACACCTTCTTTTTTCCAAGTCTTGCCATCATTGCTGGAATAGGCTTCCACTTTGGAGAAGTTGTAATAGATATCGTATGAACTTTGGTATGAAGGGGTGAAGACAAAACCTTTAAGTGTTTCGGTTTTACCTAAGTCGATTGTCAAATCCTGTGGGGTGTATCCTGCGGCTTTCCAGATTGTGGATGTTTTTCCGTCAAAGAGATTGCTCGCTGGGAAATCCTTATTGCTGTCATTTACTTCAGCCTGGACTTTCCATAAGCTGCGGTCCATTTTATTACCCTTCACTGTTTGAAGCGGGTAAGCAATATTTTCGGTCTGAAAATCCTGAATGTTTATGGTGATGAATGCATACATGGACCCTAGGTCATTTTCTGGTTGTACCATATTTTTATCGGATGTGTTTTCCAATTCAATGATAGCCACTTGGGTCTGGGTGGATGGTTTGATTTGTTGGAAATCAATATGCACCTGAAAACTATCCCGCGAGTCTGTTTCACCTACGACAAACTTGACCGTAGGTTTTAAGATCTTAATGGCACTTTCAGGAATTCGAATATATTTTTCCCTTTTTATTGCCTCAAACCAGGTTTGTAAGGTATCGGAGGTATTGACACGAATCTTTGCTTGCGATTCAATGTCAAGAGGATGGTTGATCCTTGCTGAAAACATATATTTTTCGTTTCCATTATCCTTGCCATTGATTCGAGTGATGGATTGATTTCCATTTAAGAAGTAATAGCCTCTTGGTTTACTGTCTTGGAATCCATTTTCAAATTTAAATACACCTAACCTTACTAGTGATGGAGTGATCGTTACTTTCATCTTGACAAACATGTAACTGCTTTTCAATTTGCTGTTTCCTGAAAGCACCTTTAGCTTGATGGGAATCAAGTAGATTTCATTATGCTTTAAGTGAGTCGCGTTATTCAATTCAACCTTGAGGGTATCGGTTGACTCAGAAAGACCTGATTCTACCGTTATCTTCCCTTCATCAGCCAACATAAAGGCATCGCCTGGGAAAGTCGGAGATTTGGTATGCTGCAGACTGTCATAAATGCTTAATAGAGAAAGATCTATTTTTCCTTGAACATGGATGTCTTCTGATGCTGCACTTTCCAATAACACGGGTAAACCAGCAGGAGCAAGGGTTCGGTTATTTACTGCAGAGTCGCCAAGTTTCATGGCCGTTGCATTTCCGATATTGCTGCTCAGGTAATTGCTGAACTCATTAGCCACCTCTTGGTATAAATCGAGATTATCCTTTTTACAACCCACGATGTTGTTCAGCACAACGAGGATGATCAGGGCAGAAAGGCCATATCGAAAAAGTATATTTATTAATCTATTCATGATATTAATGCGTTGTATTCCTTGATCTGAATCACTCCTTATCTAGGATTTGGTTTGATATCTTTATTGTTATTGCTGATCAGTGGAGCTATCTCCATTAAATAGCGTGGTGAATTGGGCTTGATAATGGCAACGATTGTATCTTGATAGTTTTCAGAATCATAAAAGCTCCGAACAATATTCTTTAAGAACTTTTCCTCCCGATTGAGTCTTTTTAAGTCGAACAATCTTAAACCGCCATGACAGAAGAGTTCTCTTCTTCTCTCCTCCAATACCGTCTTTAGGATATCGTTATCACTTACCTGCAGATCAGTTGAATTTTCAATTCGGTTTTTTCGCAGAAGATTTAGAATAGGTAAAGCTTCCCTAGGTTTGCCTGTTCTAGCTAAACTTTCGGCTTTGATCAGCATAACTTCTGGTACAGCAATGCTATAGTTGAAATGGTATTTGCCATCTTCATTAGCAAAAATATCATAGTAGTCGAAGTTGATTTTCTTTCGGAAATCTGAGGATGTGAAAAGCGAATCCAAACTTTTGCTGATTTGAATTTTAAAGGCATAGGTTAGGTTTAAATCATAGTCTACACCAGTTTTTCCTAGTAATACTTCTGGATTTCGGCTTTGGTCCAACAGTTTTAATGGGGCTGCAGTAAGGGTTTTATAATCCAATAAAGAAGATTTTAGAGCCAAGCATTCATCAGCTGATTTCAAAGCTTCAGCATAATTTCCCATAAGCAAATGTGTCCTGCTCAGTAAGGCCAAGGCCGATGCTTTACCAGGATGAATGATCGTATTCCCCATAACTGGAAAGTCTGGGGTAGCGATGGCATCGGTTAACTCCGTTATGATTAATTTGTATACTTCTTGAACCGTTGCTCTTTTTGGTTTAACGCTAGCATCTGGGATAAGTGAAATTGGGATGGCCAATTCGGTAGCAGCTTTGCCATTGGTAAAGTCTTGACCATAAATATTGGCCAATTGTAAAAAATACCAAGCTCGGTTTACCTTTGCCTGTGCAATTGCAATGGCAAGGCCTTTTTTCTCTTCTTCACTTTTTGTTTTTACTTCCGAGGCTTTTAGGATCAGGATATTCATTTGTAGGATACGCTCATAGGCGCTTTTGTACATGAAGTCCATTTCGCCAGGTCCCCAAATGTGTTGGGCATACATATAACTGTTGCCGTAAAATTCATTTCGGGCGAAGGCTGGAAAGCTGATGTCATCCGCCATGAGGTCTGCTAAAATAAAATTACAACGTGCTATAGAGTCGCTGTTAAGCATTTCCTGAAAGTCCTTGAGGGTAGAGGGGTTTACATTTCCGGTGCTTGGCGTAATGTCCAAGAATTTCTGACATGAGGAAATTGTATATAAAATCACAAGACTCAGAATGAAAAAATAATGTTTTGTCTTCATGTTTTTATGATTAGAAAATAACGTTTAGTGTTGCCCCATACTGGATAGGAGTAGGTAAACCAAGTCTACCGCCCGTGTCCACATTATTAGGGTCGTATTTATATCTGTTTTTCGCCCAAACGGCTACATTTTGCATGTGAGCTGAGATGCGAAGGCTTTTTACATATTTTTCGTTTAGATAGCTCTTCGGAATTTCCCATCCGACCATCACTTCTTGGAGTCGGATAAAATTGGCTGACATAAAGCTATTGCTGGAGTTCTGAGCTAAGAAACTACGGATGGATAAACCTGTATCATTAGTCAGCGCAGGGACATCGGTGAATGCTTCATCGCCTGGTTTTTTCCAGCGCTGGCTAATCAAATTGGAGTTTTCGTATTGAGCCCCTGAATTGGAAGGAATAAACCTGCGCATAATACCACCGAAGCTACCCATAAAGGATACACGGGCGAAGAATTTGCCGTAGGTAATATCATGCATGAAACCACCTGTCCAAGGTGCTCGCGTAGCTCCCATATAGATGATGTCATTTGCCAAAACGGTAGAATCTGGGTTAGCAGTGATATTGCCTTTAGCATCATAGATTTGTGGTGCACCTTCTGCGTTTAGCCCTGCCCAGCGGTATCCCCAAACATTGGTTGTGCTATAGCCCTCTCGGAAGGCCGTAAGATATTGCCTGCTGGCAGAATATGGAGTTTTTGGAATTGACTTTGCCATATTCACGTTATAAGCTCCGTTGATAGCGAAACTATAGCTGAATTTTGGTTTTCTGACAATATCTGATTTATAGAAAAACTCAACCCCTTTGTTTACAATATTGCTAAAGGTAATCTGATTGTCCAACCCTGTTGAGGGATCGGTAGGGATCGGGATGTTATTGGTAATCCCTTGGTCAGAACGATTATAATACCTTAAATCGATTCGGTGTCGGTCGTTGTTCAGACCAAATTGGAAATAAATCTCAATGTTTTTGTTCCTTGGTGGCAAAACTGAGAATGAGCTATTGGTCGCCAATCCAAAACCACCGCCCGCACTGCTATTGGTTCCCATCATCAATCCCAAACCTTGAATGGAAGAAAGGTCTTGATAAGTTGCTCCAATCATTAAGGTACTGATCCCCTCAGAAGTGAAATAGGATTCCTTCTTGATATCATAGGAAATATTTCCATTGAATTGTTTCTGACCTTCTGGGGAACGGTCAAAGGTACCGTTGAACATCAGGGTTCCATCCCTTAAAGACCCTTCCAATCCCGCACTAAAATACTTGAGTGTCCTACGTTGGTTAAAAGAAGCAGAGTCAGTCAAGCTTCCGCTAGGGGATATACCAGTCAATTTCATGGTGTTGTAGCGGCCATAAACGGATAGTGCATCGCCGAATAGGTTAAACCTTAATTCTTCAAAAATATTGAAGGAGGATTGGCCTGCCTGTGGTACTGGAATAAAATTATTTACCCAGATGGCATAATTATTCCATTCTGTTTGCCTATAGCGGTTACTTCCAATCGTAGTAGGGAGGTCAGGCATTTTATTTCCCGTCAAACCAGCAGATGCCATAACCCCAGTAAGCCAATCTGGAAGGTTTTTATGTTTGAACTGGTAACCTACGATGGAATTAAATGTCCTAGTTGTTGCATATTTCTCCATACCATAATTAGGACTGAAAGCCTCGCTATAGTTGGCATTGAAATTTATGGTCTTCTCTTTATAATCGTAATTGATTCCAGCATTCCAGTTTAGGTTCCTAAAGATCGAAGTGTCACCGGAGGAAGGAGTCAATAGGGCAAAAGGATAAATCAAAGCTGCCGTATTGCTATATAGCCTTCTGAAGTTTTCAACACCGCCAGTGGGATCACCGCCAGGCAGGAAGATTGCAGAACCTTTACCAGTGTTTTTATTGTACCCATATCGAGTTACATTTCCCGGTCTTTCCCTGGTCTCGTTTGCTCCACCTCCACCTATATTTGCTGTTATGGTATGCTCATCAATCTTTAAGGAGTAACTTAGACCAGAACGGATGTTCCATTGTAGATACTTATCACGGCTATTGTTTAAGATGTCTCCCGGTGGTACATAGAAATCTACCGAACCGTCATTTGGAGACCCATAATTATTAAAGAGTTGTCTGCCTTCGCTGCTTTGGCGATCTGTAATTCGGTCATTATTGTTGCGAGTCATGCGATAGAACACTGAGTTGTCCCAACGCAATCCTTTAAACAGATCCCATTTCATTTCCAGACGACTTTGAACTAAGGTGTTCTTGGATAGGCTATTCATCAAGCGGTTGTCTTCCAAAATATTGCTACCATGGTTGAAATAACCATTTTTCATGATAAGGTTATTGTAGACATCACCAAGTACCTTTTGGTCATAGATATAATTTCCTTGGCGATCCAAGAACATCTGATAGGCTGGGGGAAGGTTGTATATAGATAGTTCAGAGGCTCCGCCCTGAGCATTTGTTCTGTTGGCATTGATTTGCCAGTTTGCTATTAATTTTCCTTTCAGGAGGTTGAAATTATTTTTCAAGTCAACACCGAAGGTGTTGGAATTATTGTTGAGTCCATGGGATTTGAAATTGTTATAGGTCCCGGTCAAGGTGAACATATATTGCCTTGTACCACCTGAGAATGTCAACAAATGGTTTTGGGAGATGACATCCTGTTGGAGATGTGCCACTTGGGCTTCATTGGATAAAACCGATAGCGAGTCAATCTTACGATTGAAATCTGCTTCGGTAATTTTGTTGTCCCTACGCCAAGCGAAAAGTCTTTCGGCTAAATTTAGTTTTTCAAAATCCCCATCTCCAGGTACAAGATTCATTTCTGCAGCACTTTTTAGATAGTCGATAATATCTGCAGAGTTCGCTAATCCCAATTGAGCCATATCGTACTTCGGAGCAGGCTTAAAGTACATATTGGCGTTATATGTAATGTTGACCTGGTTCTTTCTGCCGGTCTTGGTCTTGATCAAGATAATACCAGCAGTAGCGCGTGGTCCCCATTTGATGAGTTCCTTAGGGTCTTTGATAACTTCTACGGATTCCACATTGGCCATTGGATAATCTGCCGGGAATTCCTCAACAGGGAATCCGTCAATAATGACCATCATCCCTTCGGTATTACCAAAACTGGCAGAACCTCGGAGTTCGGGAACTAGCGTTACACTGGCTTGATTGGAGTACTCAATAAAAAACCTACCAGCATCACCTCCGCCTGGAAGGCTGGTTTTATTTTCAATAGCATCGATCATCCTTTGCCCATTCGGGTAGAATCTCTGGAGGAATTGATCCAATGTATAATATGTTTTTCTAAGACCACCGCCTTGACCCGTTTGGATGGTTCCAACTTCGGTGATCCCGACAATCTTTCTTTTGTTCGATGGAAGGATCTGTAAGGTCAAGCCTGGAACAGTTCCTTGCAATAATTGCCCAAGGTTCATGTATGACCTGTTGGTCATATCGATCTGGGTATTTAAATTCAAATTTTTCTTTACTCTGGCCTCGACCGTTACTTCGTTTACTGCCAATACTTGGTTATAGAGCGTAACGAGCATATTTCTTTCCCCACGAAATAAGATTGTACTCTCTTTATAGCCTTGACAGGTAAAAGTAACCAAGTCACCCCTTGAAGTTTCTATGTTAAATCGCCCATTGATGTCGGATATGGTCCTGGAGTTTTTGGGGTCTTTGCTATTCACAATGGTCACTCCTCGAATGGGTTTTCCGGCTTGATCTCGAATTTCTCCCTCGACCATTCGGGGCAAGTTAGGGCGGGTCAGTTGATCGATGTTGACCTCAATGACCGTTTCCACGATCCTAGGTCTCTTAGGGACCAGGACAATAGTATTGTTCGCAATGGAATAAGATATGGTCTGGTGATGGAAGATCTCATCCAATACGGTTCTAAGATCTTGGTCTGTAACTTTTATCCGTACTCTTTTTGATTTCTTGAGTATTTCAGTGGAATAAAAGAGATCATAATTCGTCTGTTCGACAATCTTTTCCAGTACGTCCTTTAATCTGCTGTTTTTTTCATTCAGGGTGACCTTTTGAGCAAACAAGGGTAAGGAAAGCATCATCAAACAAGTGATAATAGCTAATTTTATTCTATTCATTTTAGGGTTTTGGTAATTAGGGTTATTGGTAATTTTCTTTAGATCATGGGATTACGGTAAGTTTGTTGTTCTGGAGCTGCGTTTTGATTCCACTTAATTCTAAAACTTTCAGCACTTCTGAGAGATTTTGGTTCATGCTCGTGCGGCCGGAGAAGGTTTGATTTTGATCTACCCCTGCTAGGAATTCGACTTCAATGTTGTACCAGCGTTCTATTTGTTTCATAATTCCTGCTAAGTCTGAATCTTGAAAGTTGAAATATCCTTGGACCCAGCTAATGGATTGTTTGGCATTCACCTTCGATTTGGCAAGTTTTTCCTTGCGACGGTCATAAGTAATTTGTTCGTTAGGTGTTAAGAAATGGTCTTCACCTTGACAGGAGATCTTTACCCTTCCTTCCAAGAGGGTGGTTCTGCTAGAATTTTCGTTTGAATAACTATTTATGTTGAATTGAGTTCCCAAAACCTGAATGGTCTGGTCTTCGGTTTCAACGATGAATGGTGCATTTTCATTTCTTGTGACCTCAAAATAGGCTTCTCCAGTCACATGGACCTTGCGTTGGTTTTCTGCAAATTCAATTGGGTATTTAATGGTAGACTCGGCATTCAACCAGACATTGGAACCGTCTGGCAGTTGGATCTCGAACTTCCTTCCTTTGGGCGTGTGGGCGGTGTTGAAAGAGGTCTTTCCGGCCTCGCCTTTATAATAAATGGCCCCATCTTTTTTATAGATCTCAACGCCATCCTGACTCGCTATGAGTCCGTCTGCTAATGAGTCGATTTCAACGGTTTCACCATTTTCTAGAGAAAGGACCAATCCTTCTGTACCGGCTTTTTTATCTTGAGATGTTATAGTGTTTTCTGGGGTTTTATTATCTGTAACAAACCAATAAGACGCGATGCCTAGGATCATCAGAAGGCTTGCTGCAATACCTAGGTAGGTTTTATTTCTGTACCACATTGGTTTCGGCTCTAGAATTTTGCCATTAGAAACCTCAAGTTTTGCCAATAGACCTTCTAGGATTCTGGTTTTATGTTCTTCTTTGCTACTTGCAATATGCTCAGGGATATTAATAGGGTCATTCTGGGCACTATTGTACCAAGCAGCATATTCCTTTGCCTCATCGTCAGAAATCGAACCATTGAGCCATTTCTGCTCCAGTTCGGCTAAGCGATTTTGTTCCGTCATCGTAATTTAATTATAGGTCTATATAACTATAATCAAGGTGAGGGCCCATATCCCTATATAGAAAATGAAAAAAAGTAATATTTTTTTAATGATGTCTTAATAAAACAAGCAGATGATATAATTGAGGCCTGATTTTATTTTCTTGAGAGCCCGGGTTAAATGGGCTTCCACGGTCTTTTCCGCAATTAATAGCCGTTTTGCAATTTCTTTTTGGGATAGCCCTTCTTCACGGCTCAGCTTGTAGACCAGTTGGCATTTTTCGGGAAGCTGGGTAACCAATTTTTCCAATTTGGTCTTGAGTTCTTCAAATTGGAGGTAGTTTTCCATAGAATAGAACTTCTCATCCTCAGATCTTTTGCTGTAGTCAACAAACTTTTGTTCTACTGCCAGTCTATGTCTATAATTAATGATCTTATATTTTAGAGCTGCTGCAAGGTATCTTTCTATTTGGTCACTGAGTCTGATGCTCTGCCTGCGTTTCCAGATATCCAAGAATATATCCTGGACTATCTCTTCAGCTACTAGGATGTCGGAAAGTTTATTGCTGGCTATAACCAAAAGCTTGTCCCAATACCTTTTATATATCTCTGTAAATGCTTTAGGGTCGCTGTCTTTCAATAGGACCAATAACTTTTCATCAGAATATTTATCAAAATGGGACATTTTAGTGCTTAAATATCAATCCTCAGTGTTAAAATAACTTCAATATGATTTAAACGGATAGTAATATTTATCGCTACATCAAATAGAATTAATTAAACTTTGATTATTTTAAGTATAAAAT
>NZ_JBSHLH010000027.1:0-48299 GCF_053644255.1 Sphingobacterium sp. NPDC055431 | reverse complement strand
TTTAAATATTTATTCATTAGTTTAATTTAATTGAGTTAATTCTTGTGATTGAACTTTGATTTAAGCCTCAAAAATTAACGATGAGATTTTATTAACTCAAACAAACATGAAATTTATTGAAAAGCTATTGGTGAGTCCATCGGGCTTATCTAAAAAAACTGCCAAATCAGCGAAGAAAAAACTTAAATTATTAAAAGCCGTTTATGAACTTGACAATGCTTCGGTAAATGATTTAATGAAGAGTTTGACCTTAAGTTTTCCGACCTTGAACACGTTGATGGTGGAGTTAGTGGAGAAGAAATATCTGAATCAGCATGAACGTGGTGAATCCTTAGGTGGAAGAAAACCTAATTTATACCAATTAAGCGACAGTCTGTTTCGAGTTCTGACCATAGAAATCAACCGCAGGTCTATTCGTATCGCCCTTGTAGACAACAATTGCAACATTCTCAATATACCGCAGCAATTTCATTTTGAAATCTCTACGGACCTAAAGGAACTGCCTGCCTTTTTGATCATTGTTAAAAAATACATCAAGGATCAAAAACTGGACATGGAGCAAGTATCTGGGATATCTATTTCTATGCCGGGGCTAATTGACCGTTACTCAGGTGAGAACTTCACTTATTTTTACGAAGCAGGATTCAACCTAGAGAACCATCTGGAACATGAGTTCAACAAGAGAACCAAGGTTATCAATGATGCCAAGGCTGCAACCTTGGCAGAGAAATTCTACGGAAAACTGAAGCGGAAAAGGGATGCTTTGGTAATCCGTTTAGATTGGGGAATTTCCTTGGGGATAGTCTCCAATGGAGAAATCTATTTGGGTAAAGATGGATTCTCGGGTGAAATGGGCCATATCAGTTTTGTCAACGATGGCGAGTTATGTTACTGCGGCAAGCGTGGCTGTCTGGAAACCTTGGTTTCCGGTACTGCGCTGGTAAACAAGGCTACCCGGGACATTGAAGCTGGCATCCCTACCCTAATCGTATCAAAATATGAAAATTTGCAGCTGACACCTGAACATATTATCCAGGCTGCCATGGATGGTGATCAATATGCCATTCAACTGATTTCTGAACTGGGCAGCAAACTAGGCAGGGCAATATCCCTTTTTATGCAAGTTTTCAACCCCGAAACTATTGTGCTTTCTGGGAGCTTTGCCAGAACCTCTATGCTCATGATTACTCCGATCCAACAACAGATCCAGACCTATTCCATGAGCAAGATCGCGACAGGATGCAGCCTACAGGTTTCTACCTTGGGCGACAATGGGTTATCCTTTGCCTTGGCAAGACATTTTGTGAACTGCTATTTTGAGGAACGCATCGGTAGGAATTAAGGAATGGTTAGCTGAATATTAATCTTTAACATTCAGCACTTCTTTTATATTCAAAATCTTTTGGATTCAGGGCAATCTTAATACCTTTGCGTATAATTTCAAAATATGAGTACACAGCTATCCAAGTACAGCGTCCTATTCTGGGCCACTGTGCTTATGGTCTTCAGCTCCTGTAAGACCACATTTTACCAAGCAGCTGTATCAAACAAACAAATGTTGGCAATCAACAATCAGATTGCGGAAGATACAGCGATTACAAATTACATTTTACCCTATAAGAACCAACTTGAGGATAAGATGAACGAGGTATTGGGATATGCACCAGAGGCACTGATAAAAAACCGCAATCTTCCTGAGTCAGAATTGAGCAACTTCTTTTCAGATGCGCTATTGGCCATCGGCAAAAAAGTCGACCCGGAGGTAGTATTTTCCATGGCTACCAAAGACGGTATCCGTTCTGGCATCAAACAGGGCAATGTGACCGTAGGTTCTATTTTTGAGGTCATGCCATTCGAGAATTACATTACCATATTGGAACTTAAGGGAACGGATGTTCAGGTATTGGCAGATTTTATTGCCGAAACCAATGGTCAGCCCTTAGGGAATGTTGAACAGGTCATAAAGGACAAGAAAATCCAAAGTTTCAAGATTGGCGGGAAAGATATCGATCCTAATAAAACCTATAAGTTGGTCACTTACGACTTCATTGCCAACGGAGGTGATCTCGTTAGAGGGCTCACCAGTCCCATCAGTAAGAATGTTACTGCAGAAAGAGTACGCGAAGCTTTGATCAGCTATGTACAGGAATTAACAAAAGAAGGTAAAAAAGTAGAAGCAAAATTAGATGGAAGAGTTAAGATCATTGAATAGAAGGAGCTTTTTAAAAAGCGTAATGGCTTTGGGAGCAACCGCATCCTTGAGTTCCATTCCATTTGTAGGCTATAGTAAATCTAAAGAAGTAAAGATTACCTTTCTACATACGAACGATGTACATAGCCGTATTGAACCTTATCCCATGGATGGGTCAAGGTTACAAGGTTTAGGCGGAGTGGCCCGAAGAAGCACCCTCATCCAGAAGATCCGTTCGGAAGAAAAGAACGTGCTATTATTTGATGCAGGAGATATGTTTCAGGGCACGCCCTATTTCAATGTTTTTGATGGCAAGGTAGAACTTGAACTCATGTCGAAATTAGGATATGATGCAGGAACATTCGGTAACCATGAGTTTGACAATGGATTACCGGGATTACTTAAGCATTTTGACAAGGCGAACTTCCCTTTTGTCACTTCCAACTATGATTTTACGGGAACCATTATGGAAGGAAAAACCAAGGATTATCTGGTGTTCGAGCGAGATTCTGTAAAAATCGGTGTTTTTGGAGTCGGTGTAGACTTAAAAGGTATGGTTGATCCGCGAAGTTATGCAGGTGTTAAGATTTCAGATCCGATCGAGGTCGCCGCTAAATATACACAGAAGTTAAAAAACGAGTTGAAGTGTGACCTGATTATCTGCCTTTCGCATATTGGCTACAACTACGATACGGAAAAAGTATCAGATTTGATGCTGGCAAAGAATTCAAGGCATATTGACCTGATCATAGGTGGGCATACCCATACTTTCTTGGACAAACCGACTGAGGTAAAGAATCTGGACAACCAGATAACTTTGGTAAACCAAACGGGCTTTTCTGGGGTTAACTTAGGCAGGATAGATTTTATTCTTGACAAAAAGAAAGGGACGAAGCGAAGTATAGCAACGACCTATAGCATAGACAAAAGATTAGACAACCTAGCAAGCAGGATTGCTTAGATAAAACACACTATTGAGAGCATTAGTACGACTTTATATCAACTCCTATAAAGGCTTATCGCCTGCTGCATGGCTATTGGCATTGGTTATGCTGATCAACCGTGCGGGATCCATGGTAATTCCATTTTTGGGGATTTACATGTCCTCGGAATTAGGATTCAGCAAAACGCAGATAGGTCTAGTATTGGGCTGTTTTGGTTTAGGTTCAGTCTGCGGTTCCTGGCTGGGAGGCTGGTTAACCGATAAATTCGGGAACTTCAAGGTACAGACCTGGAGCTTGATCTTGGTCATTCCGCTGTTCTTATTACTGCCTAACTTCAGGACCTTTGAGGGCTTGGCCATTATGATCTTCATCTTGACCTTGGTTGCGGACGTCTTCCGTCCAGCCAACTCCGTTTCTGTAGCAAGGTATGCCAAGCCTGAAAACATCACCCGTGCCTATTCCCTAAACCGGATGGCAGTGAACCTTGGTTTCTCCATAGGCCCGGCATTAGGAGGTTTTTTAGCTAAGTTTTCCTATAACTGGATATTTTACGGTAATGCCATCGCTGCAGCCTGTGCAGCTATTGTATTTATATATTTCTTTAGAAACAGAAAAGCAAGGACTGAAATAGGTCAGACGAAGGTTCAGGAAATTGAAGATGAAAAACCTGTCAGGAATGCCTATAAGGACGGACTCTTTATTGTATTCAATATTTTATGCTGTTTGTTCTCGATGGCATTCTTTCAATTATTGAGTACACTCCCGCTCTTCTATAAAGAGGCGCACAATCTCCACTCCGATGAAATCGGTTTATTGCTTGGATTTAGTGGTTTTGTGATCGTATTGTTTGAGATGGTACTGGTCCATGTAGTTGAACATCGATTTTCAGTCCGGCAGATTATGCTCTGGGGAACGGCGATTTCTGGAATGTCCTACTTGATGTTGACGGCAGACTTTGGGATTGCCTGGTTGTACCTAGCCATGTTTTTCCTGTCCACTGGAGAGATGTTAACATTACCATTTACAGCCACCGTAGCCATCAACAGAGCCAGTCGGAGCAATCAGGGCGCTTATATGGGCTTTAACTCTTTGGCTTTTGCTGCTGCCAATATATTTTCTCCCTTCTTAGGAACCTATACAGCTGAACACTTTGGCTATTCTACCTTGTGGACATCAGCAGGATTGATATTGATCTTCTGTGGGGTTGGATTTTATTGGATCATCAGCAAGATGAAAACAGAACATTAACCGACATTCCGTTCATATGGGACTCTTGTTGCAATAGATCTCCCCAAAGTGATTTCATCTACATATTCCAGTTCACCACCAAAGGCAATACCCCTGGCAATGGTACTGATCTGCACATTGAACTCTTTCAATTTGCGGTAGAGGTAAAATATCGTGGTGTCCCCTTCCATGGTTGCACTAAGTGCTAGAATTACTTCTTGGACTTGACCGGAACGTACACGGTCTATCAAACCCTCGATTTTCAGGTCTGCTGGCCCTATTCCTTCCATAGGTGATATCAAGCCGCCAAGCACATGGTAAACTCCACTATATTGGTTGGTATTTTCTATAGCCATTACATCACGGGTATCTTCGACAACACAGATCAAGGCTTTATCACGCTTCGGGGAAGCACAGATTTCACATTGCTCAGAATCAGAGATGTTAAAACAGGTACGGCAATATTTAATGTCTTGTTTCAATCGGTCCAAGGATTCAGTAAAACGGCTCACCTCGGCATCAGATTGCTTCAAGAGATGCAAGACCAAGCGTAAAGCTGTTTTTTTACCGACGCCGGGAAGTTTTCCAAATTCTTCCACAGCCTGTTCCAATAGTTTTGACGAAAAGTTCATTTTTCAAAATTACGAAAATAAAGAGCAAAAAAACACGCCAGAATTCTTTCGAATATCTGGCGCATCGGTTTATGAAACAAATCTATGTGTGCTCTAATTTAAAAATCCAAATAATCCCATTTCCCTCTGTATGCCCTACCCTTTAGATTATTGGCAAATGGGCTGTCGAACACTTCTTTGTTCGGATCCCATTTGATAGGTTTCTGTATTTGATAGGCGATGTTGACCGCATTACATACTGTAGCGGTTCTATGTCCAATTTCAACATCACAGATTGGTTTAGAACGTTTTTTGATGGCATCAACGAAATCCTGGTAATGGTTTTCCGAATAGTACACCTTCCGATCCTTCTCGGCAATCTGTAATTTTGGAAGGTCCGCTTTATCAGACCTCAGGAATTCCCTGGATACTTCAATCTTACCTTCTGTCCCTAAAAACTGGATAGCATTGAAGCTTCCCCAAGATTTATGATGGACTTTAATTCCATTTTTATAGGTGAAATATAGACCTTCCTTCGCCATAGGAATATCTGGCGGAGTAAAAGAAACAGGTCCTGATTGGTCCATTCCTAAGGCCCATTGAACGATATCAAACATATGGGCTCCCCAATCCGTTACATATCCACCGCCGAATCCATGATACAGTCGCCATAGGGACCATTCAGGGGCATCTAAAGCTGGGCTTAAGATTGGATTATAGCCACGGTAAAGCGATGGGCCGATCCACGAATCCCAATCAAGATGTGCAGGGGGTTGGCAAGGAAGGCAGATCACATTCCTTTACAGGCTCTCCTACCGATACATTGACCTCTTTGATATCACCGATATAACCATTGCGGATCAGGTCAGCTGCCTGCCTAAAATTATATTGGGAGCGCTGCATACTTCCTGTCTGCAAGACCCTTTTATATTTCCGGACTGCATTTACCATTGCACGACCTTCATCGATGGTCAAAGCCAGAGGTTTTTCGCAATAGATATCCTTCCCTGCTTTTGCGGCATCAACCACATGCATGGCATGCCAATGGTCCGGAGAAGCAATGATTACGGCATCTATATCTTTAATGGCCAGCAAATCCCTATACTGTCCAAAACCTTGGACCTGATGAGCAGCCTTAGCGGCATTCAGCTTATTAGCCTGGCCGATGAAATTATTCAGTTTGCTACTATCCACATCAGCAGCCGCAATGACCATGGCCTCCGGAATTTTCATGAACTGATTCAAAAGACCGTACATCTGCTTGCCTACACCGATAAATCCTAGGTTGAGACGATCGCTAGGTGCCAAGAAGCCATTACCACCCAAGACATGTCTAGGTATAATGGTAACTG
The DNA here is from genome assembly GCF_053644255.1 of Sphingobacterium sp. NPDC055431. Classification (NCBI taxonomy): domain Bacteria; kingdom Pseudomonadati; phylum Bacteroidota; class Sphingobacteriia; order Sphingobacteriales; family Sphingobacteriaceae; genus Sphingobacterium; species Sphingobacterium sp. NPDC055431. The sequence continues at coordinate 41,974 of NZ_JBSHLH010000027.1, read as the reverse complement.
CAGCTGCGCCTAAAGCGGTTTTACTAATAAAGTCCCGTCTATTCATTATAGGTTTAAGATTTTTTCAGTCGTGAATAGGTTTACGTTTGATAAATGTATTAAATCAGTTTAATAATTCAAAATTTAATTGAAATATTTATGTTTTTTTATGATAATAACAACAATCATCAAGCTTTCGAAAAATTTAATATAAAACCTTATATTACATCGAAAAGGGCGAAAAAAGCCCTTTCATGGACAAAAAACAAAAAGACCAAATGGTTAAAGACGATAAAATCAGAAATTCATTTGCCAATAAAACTTGGCAAGAAATTAAGGTAAAAGACTCTTGGCAAATCTTTAAGATCATGTCGGAGTTTGTAGATGGGTTTGAAAAATTGGCTAAGATTGGCCCCTGTGTTTCGATCTTTGGATCGGCAAGGACACCGGATGAGCATAAATATTATCAAATGACCGTAGAGATTGCGAGGCTATTGGCAGACCGCGGGTACGGTGTTATATCAGGTGGTGGACCAGGAATCATGGAAGCTGCCAATAAAGGAGCCTATACGGCCGGAGGTAAGTCGGTAGGACTGAACATTGAACTGCCACATGAGCAATTCCACAATAAATATATTGACCGCGATAAATTACTGGAGTTTAATTATTTCTTTGTCCGCAAGGTTATGTTCATGAAATATTCTCAAGGTTATATCGTATTGCCAGGAGGGTTCGGGACAATGGACGAACTGTTTGAAGCTGTTACATTGATACAAACTGGTAAGATTGCCCGCTTCCCTATCGTACTGGTTGGTACCGAATACTGGAACGGCCTTTTTGACTGGATCAAAAACACCATGCTTGGCAATAAATATATCAGCGAGGAAGATCTGAACCTATACAGAATGGTGGATACAGCGGAAGAAGCTACTGAACATATCTTTAGGTTCTATGATAAATATCTGTTGAAACCGAATTTTTAGGGTTGAACCAGGATGGAAGGGATGAGAGGATGGACCAAGATCAGGGATTGAACCAGGATGGAACGGATGAGAGGATGGGCCAAGATCGGGGATTGAACCAGGATGGAAAGGTAGCCGATTTTGTAGGGGCTTATTGCATAAGCCCGCCTCCTGCAATCCTAATATCAATATCTCCCTCTAGGTTGATTAACTCCTTTATCCTTTTAGGACAGATAATAAACCCACTGCGAGGGTGACATCTTTGTAGAAATTTGATGTCTGAAATGGCGAACCCACTGCGTGGGTAAAATCTTTTACAGCAAATCTCCTTTTATGGGCATAAAGTAAAAAAATAGTTCCCTCATCTTACGATTTCGGGATGACAAAAACCTCTAAATAAATAAAAAATAGATTCTTCGCTTCACTCTGAATCCCTCTTTAGCAAATTTTGATTCTGAACGATTAATAAGGAATCTGTACGGTTTTCCACAAAAGGACACTGTCCTCCTAAATCGAAGATTTAGGAACTGTTCGCCAATGCAATAATTCACAAAAATAGGTTTGCTATTTTCCGAGATCCTTCGGATGAACCTACCAATAACAAGTTTGATTGAACTGTGTTTCCAGCAATTCATGCCAATTTTTATTTATCAGAATATTATCTTTTTACGACATACTGCCCTGGAAGGGCAGAATTATTTTAGAAATGGCATTGACCTATATAGGGGTTGCGCAAAAATGTTGTTCGATTAATCGAACATCGTTTTTGCATTAATTCCAGGCTTACGTGCCATGCCAGCTAAAATAATGGAACCCCGATGGGGTTCTATATATAGAAATTAAGAAATCAATGTTTTTCAGGGCCAACATCCTGTCATCAACTTCTTATAAATTTAGTCCAAATTTTCACTTCTAATTATGACTAAAAGAATTAAATAAGGACATTGTCGTCTGGTACCCTATCGCCAAAATATTAAGGCAGTTTTTTCATTGCACTATAATGTCATTAGGTTTCGATAAGTGTTACTCAAATTGTCAAAACACAGGTAAACAGCCAGCTGGCATGAACAACATTATAAAAAGAAAGTCCCTCGGCACAACCGAAGGACTTTCAATATTTAGTGGAATTAAATTTTTGCTTAGAAGTTGTAAGTCAAACCTGTGTTCCAAGTAGTACCTAAACCGTAGAAATAACCGAAAGCATCTTTTCTAGAGAAGTAGTTCTCGTTGAAAAGGTTTTTCACATTACCTCTGAATTTAATGTTTTTACCGTTTTTCAAGTTGAAAGTATAGCTTAAACCAGCATCTACTACGTTATAAGCTTTTAATTCTTCAGGTTGGTAAACTTCATTGTTCAAGGATGATTTGATTACGTCATCTACATTCACATTACCGTATAATCTAGCATAGTGGTTGTAATCAGCATCGATTGAGAATTGAGGAAGGATAAAGTATTTAACACCAAGACCAAAAGTTGTCTGTGCAGCATTACCTACTTTTACACCAGTTAAATCTTGACCTGTTTTATCTTCGAAAACGATATCAAATGAGTTGTTATCTCTTACACGGTAAGGAGATGTACCATCATATTTCCAGTCACCGATTGATCCGTAACCTCTTAATTTAAGGTTAGAAAGAACGTTTACATCAAATTCTAATTCTAAACCTTTGTGAAGCTGACCAACACCAGTGAATAAGTAAGTTACATCAGGGTATGTTGTTCCACCTACAGTATAATCTCTTGCTGTGTAATCAGTGAATCTGTTATCCCATTTTGTGTAGTAAGCATTGAAGCTAACTGCAACGATTGGGTTAGAATATTTATAACCAGCCTCAACACCGAAGATTTTTTCATTATCCACTGAAGGATCTACAAAATCTACCGTATTAGAAACAAATACGTTATCTAAGAATGGTTGACGGGAGTATTGTCCAATATTAGCGAAGATTGTGTGTGCATCTTCGAAAGTATAGGAAGCACCTCCTTTAATGTTGTAACCGAATTTGTTATCGAATTTAGATTTCTTTTCGCCTTCAGCATAGTTCCAACGATCGATTTTTTGGTAAGATTGGTTAGAAAGGGAACCCTGAACGAATGCAGTGAATCCATCTAAACTATACTCTACTTGACCAAAAAGACCTTGGTAATTGATTTTCTCGGAGTTGTCATATCCTACTCTTTGATCTACATCAGCACTATTGAACAATGAAGACCAAGGATTAGTTGAGAAAGTTTCAGAAACTACATAACCTTTTTCACGAGTTTTATTATCGGCGATACGACCTTCAGAACCTAATAGGTTAATCAATTGTTGGAAGTGATCACCTTTGTAGAAACGTAAATCAGCACCTAAGTTGAAAGAGAAGTTTTCGTTTGCTTCGAAGTTGTAGTTAGAAACCAAACCGTACCAGAAGTGGTTGTTTACAGAAGCTCTTAATGCAGAACCATTGTTTCCGCTAGAGATTTTGTTAGGTTGAGCAGCATTAATAGCAGCTAGGGCATCCCAGTTTGTAGTACCATTTACTGCGTTAAAACCATTAACGGTATAACCTGGACCATTACCCAAGATACCAGTACCACCACCTTTACCCATTGAAGCGTAAAGTACGGTAGATAGAGATGATTTATCATCAATTTTCAAGTCCCAGTTTAAGTTCGTTACTGGCTTGTGGTAGAAGTTAGTTCTTTGAGAAAGACCTTCACCGTTGTACCAACCGTAGTTAGAGTTACCTCTTTCACCAGTGATATCATATCCTGGAGTAGCAATAACTTTAGTTTTATTTCCTGTAGGACCGATTTCTCTGTAGCTAGTCTCTAAAGGTTTAGAGAAGTTTTGGTCGTGCCACTGTGGAGCACCAAAGATCATGAAGTTGAAGGTGTTGTTATCATTTGGCTTGTAACCCACAGAAACAAAATAGTTTTGTCCAGCACCTGCAGTACCTAGAGCATATTTTTTATCAGCTCTCCATCCGTTCAACATAAATGATACCCCCCATTTTCCTTGCATACCAGTACTGTAAGAAATCATAGCTTTTGCTAATCCATCATTACCAGTTGACATACCTACGGAACCTCTTCTTACCATATCAGTAGCTTTAGTTACGATGTTCACTGTACCACCCACTGAAGAAATAGCTAATTTAGAAGAACCAAGACCTCTTTGAATCTGGATCAAGTTAGCAACATCAGACATAGCTGACCAGTTAGACCAGTACATGTTACCATCTTCCATACCATTGATAGGTTGACCATTTAATAAGAATGCCGTATTCGATTGGTCGAAACCACGAACGAACATTTTAGAATCACCAAAACCACTTGCTTGGTCGGCAACGTAGATTGATGGGGTGTTCTTCATTAATTCCGGGAATTCAACGTTAGCACCACTTTTTTCTTGAATTTCTAAAGGTGTAATGGTTGATACAGCGATAGGCGTTTTTCTATCGGCGATATCAATAATACCTTTACCAATTACCACTACTTCACCAATTGCTTCACCATCTTCTTGAGCTTGTAAAACAATTGTTCCTAAATCAGATTGTCCTTCTGCGAATTTGATTTCGCTAGTGTTGAATCCTAGAACGCGGAAAATTAAAACACCTGATGTTTTTGGAGAGTTCAGGGTAAAAGCTCCATTTGCATCAGTCGATGTACCTGCCGATGTGCCCTGTACTAATACAGATGCCCCCGCAACCGGATTGGTGCCATCAGTTACAACACCTCTTAGGACTGTCTGTGCCCAAGCGACGTTGCAAAGCAACAACATTGAGAATAATGTTACTAATTGAGTAGAGATTTTTTTCATACTTCTATTTTATTAAAATAAGTAGTGCAAAAGTATAAAGACATATTGATTTTCAATCTCGATTAACATAAACTTAATATACTCACTACCACGTTTTTGCATTTAATTGACTTATTCGAGTAAGCAAAAATTTAAAACTTAATTAGTTTTTTAAACAACTATTCATTTTGGTTGAAATTTTGGCAATGAAACCGATGGGAAATTGATATTTTAACAAATTTTAACATTCTTGAAATTGTTGAAAAGTTTTTTCCTATTTCTAACGATTTAGCAGTTATCGCAACAACTATTTTTATAAACGGACAAAAATCAGGCGATTAACATGATCGATAAGAAGGAAAATAAAGCAACGTTTTTCTTGAAATTCGATAATCCCAAATTTTGAAAAGGAGTAATGAATGTTTTGGAACAAAAAAAAGGGAACTAAAAACTTAGTCCCCTTTCAAATGCTATAATTTTCTTAGTCTAGGTAAGCGTAGGTAATCCCATCTCCGCCTCTGTCGGCATGTTCATCTTCAAAACGGCTAACCTGGTTATATTTCCTTAAATAATCGCGGATGAATTTGCGCAAAATCCCGTCTCCTTTACCGTGTACAATCTTTAATGATGGATATCCAATCATAACGGCACGATCTAAAACCTGCTCTATTTTACCTAAAGCATCTTCAGTTCGCATGCCACGTACATCAACCTCGGGACTAAAGTCAGCAACACTATCCGAAGCAACGGATCTAAATCGCTTAGCGGCCTTAGCTTTCTCCTTTCCTTTCAGTTTTTCTACTTTATTTTTTTTGACAACCGTCCGGAGATCACCGAGGGCCAAGATCAGGTTATTCTTCGCAATCTCAATCACTTGGGCTTCATTACCTGTATCAATAATTTTCACCCAGTCCCCTACCTCTACCGTTTCAGCAGTTTCGTTGACAACCTCAGGCTTTTTGATTTCCTTAACTGATTTTTCCTTCAGGTTATCGGAAGCATGTTGCAATCCAGCTCTCAGTTTTTTGGTCTCTTCCTTATCGGCCTGTTTGGTCTTGATTTCAGCAATGGTATTTTCAACCAGTTTATTGGCGCTCTTAATGATCTGCCTAGCTTCTTCCTTGGCATCTTTGAGCAATTGTCGCTTATTCTCTTCCAAATAGCTCTTTAATTCATTCAATTCAGCTTGCTGTCCTACGATTTCTTTTTCACGCAGATTGATGGCAACCTTCGTATCGTAGACCTCTTTCTTTTCGCGTTCCAGGTCGACCAATAGGGTATCTACTTTCTTTTGCTGAACACCGATTTTCTGTTTGGCTAGGTGAAGGACTTCTTTAGGCAAACCAATATTCTGTGCGATTTCAAAGGCATAGGAACTACCTGGTTTCCCTGTCTGAAGCACATATAAAGGCTTCATCGCTTCATTATCGAATAGCATGGATGCATTTTCGATACCTTCTGAATTGCTCGCAAAGACTTTCAGGTTTGAATAGTGGGTCGTGATCACTCCCCGAATTTGCTTTTTGTTCAGTACTTCCAAGACAGCTTCGGCAATAGGGCCACCGAACTGCGGATCTGTACCCGTTCCGAATTCATCGATCAGGACCATTGTCCTGGCATTTGAAAACTGGGTAAAGTGCTTCATCTTGGAAAGATGTGCCGAGTAAGTACTTAAATCGCTGTCGATGGATTGATCATCCCCGATATCCGCAAAGAATTGCTTGAAAACACCAAGCTTAGAATTGGTATCACAAGGAATCAACAGGCCCGATTGAAACATCAACTGTAAGAGGCCAACGGTTTTCATACATACGGATTTACCTCCTGCATTAGGTCCTGAAACCAACAAAACACGATCCGTTCCATCGATCCTGAGATTCAATGGAACGACCGAATGATGACCTTCTTGTTTTGATGCCAAATAAAGAAGTGGATGTTTGGCATTTACCAGGAACACTTCAGCTTCTTTGGAAAGTTCAGGCATTTGCGCATCTATATCCAATGCGAACAATGCCTTGGCCCTCACAAAATCCAATTTGGTCAACAGCCCATGGTATGCAAACAATAAGGGAACATGAGGCCTTAGTTCAGAAGTCAGGGTGGTCAAGATCCTGACGATCTCCCTCCTTCTTTCAAATTCCAGGTCCCTAACCTTATTATTAAGGTGGAACACTTCTTCAGGTTCAATATAAGCGGTTTGACCTGAAGCCGATTCATCATGGATCAGACCTTTCAGCTTACGCTTATTTTCGGCTAGAATGGGAATACATAACCTACCGTCGCGGATGGTCAAACTCCCATCAGCTGTCCAGCCATTCTGTTGCGCTTGCTTATAAACAGTATCAAGGCGTTTCCTTGCTTCCTGTTCTGCTTTGCTGATCTGCGAGGTTATTTCTAATAAGAGCTTAGATGCATTGTCCTTGATCTTTCCCCTATCGTCGATGATCTGTTCGATCTGACGCAGGATATTCTTTTCTATAGGAAGGTGCTCGAAAAGCAGTTCCAGGTTTGGGTATTGCTGAGCACGGTCATTGAAATAACGGATTACGGCATAAACCGTCCTTAGGGATAGCAAAACACGGTGAAATTCTTCTTCCAGTAGGAAGGAGCCTTCAACTTTTGCTTTTTCAATAATGGCTTTTATAGGGTAAAAATGGTCTACAGGAAGAGGAGCGTCATGGACAAGGAGTTCCTTGAACTCATTTGCCTGACGCAAGAAGCGATCGATTAAATCCAATTTCACTTGAGGTTGGATTTTATCTACCAATTCTTTCCCCGCCTCACTAAGGCATTTTGCCTTGATGAGCTCCTTAATTTCCGTAAATCCTAACTTTTCTACTGCGTTCTGTGGATATATCATTTGCTATTGTACAATAGGTCTTTCGCGTGGCCTAGTGACCGGCTTCAGTCTTTCGTTTCGATGTCTAAAAGGAATAGTATCTAAATTATCCTGCGGCTTCAACTCAGTTGGTTTTTGTACATCAGGTGAAGTTTCCGGAGTTGTATTTTCAGGGATTGGCAAAGTAGATATATCGGGTGTTTCAGTACCCATTGGTGCTTTCTTTTCCAAAATATTTTTTTCCCAAAAGCGCATCAATCCTACAGGTTCATAAAATCTTCTGGTCCTATCGGCAATGCTAAGTTCCGCAGAATCAGCTTCGGCATTTAGGATCATATTGTTCAAGGTCTGTAATTTAACTTGCATTCTGGTAACTCTGCTCATGCTATCCTGCAAAATGAGATTCTTCAAGGAATCCTGACTATAATAACTGCGTTCTCTTTTTTCCAGGGTTTTGACGACCTGGTCGTAAGTCTTTACGGTTAATGTGGGATTTCCGAAATAATAATTTACATTCTTGGTAAATTTTGCAGAATCTATTCCGAATTTATCAAAAAGCTGCTCATACAGCGGGTCAATGACCTTTTTGGCACTATCCACGGGTATATTAGAAATGTAACCGTCAAGGATATGCACTTCGGTCATGAGCTCAACCATGTCTTCTTGGGGCAAAATACCTTCAGGAACCTGCTTTTTGCAGGAGAAAACGATAAAAAACAAAGGAAGTAAACCCAGTATTAAGCGTTGCATTTTGTAAATTTGTACAAAAATACGGAAAAGCTTGCAATAAGCTTTCCAATTTTCATCAATGCGAACCCTTTTTCATCATGAGTATAGCAAAGAATATTACAGAATTACAAAAAGAATTGTCGCCTATCGGTGTTACATTAGTTGCGATTTCGAAAACAAAGCCTAATGAAGATATTATGGAGGCCTATGAGGCAGGTCAACGGATTTTTGGTGAAAACCAAGTTCAGGATCTCGTTGCCAAATATGAAAGCTTGCCCAAAGACATTGAATGGCATTTGGTTGGCCACCTTCAGACCAATAAGGTTAAATACATAGCCCCTTTTGTAAGTTTGATCCATTCTGTTGACTCCTTGAAGGTTTTGGCTGAAATCAATAAACATGCACTAAAGAACAGCCGCATCATCGACTGCCTATTGCAGGTGTATATTGCTGATGAGGATACAAAATTCGGTTTGGACCATGCTGAGGCGATTGAACTATTACGTTCTGAGGAGTTTGAAGGATTTAAAAACATCCGTATACGAGGATTGATGGGGATTGCCAGCAATACGGAAAACGAAAAGATCATTAAAGAAGAGTTCTATGAGTTAAAAATGCTTTTTGACGGAATAAAGACCACTTATTTCCGCAAAGAGGAAAGTTTTGATATCTTGTCCATGGGTATGAGCTCTGATTATAAGATTGCTATCGAGCAAGGCAGCAATATGGTAAGATTAGGAAGTACCATATTTGGTAAGAGAGTCATCAAACACTATAAAGCACAATAATGAGTTTAACCATTCGCAATGCAGTAAAGGCAGACTGCCCAAGGTTATTGGAATTGATCAAGGAATTGGCCCTGTTTGAAAAAGCACCTGAAGAAGTGACGGTCAGCATGGAGGAATTTGAAGATTCTGGATTTGGGGAAAATCCGGTTTGGTGGGCATTTGTTGGTGAATACGAAGGTGAAATTATTGGTATGTCCTTATATTATATAAGGTATTCGACCTGGAAAGGGAGAAGATTGTATTTAGAGGACATTATCATCACGGAAAGCATGCGTGGCAAAGGTTTCGGAAAAGATCTGCTGGATCATACCATTGCTTATGCCAAAGAGCAGGGATATTCTGGGATGATGTGGCAGGTACTAGATTGGAATACCCCAGCAATAGATTTTTATAAAAAGTATAACAGCAAATTCGATGAAGAGTGGATCAATGTCAATATCAATTTTTAGACCCAGCCTATACCCTATCTTAGCGTCTGTATTCCTTTTGGCCTCAGCCAGTTCTTGTCAGAGCAACAAAACAGATGGATCTAAATCGCACAAAGTGGTCGTTACTGGATCTAAAGACACCCTTGTTTACAACGACACCAGCATTAAAGAGATCAGTCCTTATTTTGCTGCAGATGGTGATCGGATTGACACGACCTATGTTGGATTGACGTATCCAATTTTTGAGGACAGTACGATGAACCGATACGTCAAAGAAAACATTCTTTTGGACAAGGAACAGACATTGGAACAATATGTCCATAATTTCTTGGAGGGATATGCCAATTTTGTTGAAGAAAATGAGGTAAAACATCCTCTTGCTTGGCAAAAGGAAACCTTTATCGGTGTGATGATGAATAACCCCTATCTCATCATGATGGACAATATCACCTATGAGTTTTCGGGAGGTGCCCATGGCAATAGTTATACCCTATGGAACGTTTATGATGTCCAAACAAAAGAAAAATTAAAGCTGAATACGTTTATTTCTGAGAATAAGATGAAAGAATTTACTAAAATTGCAGAAAGATTCTTTCGAAAAGAGGAAGGACTCTCGGATACCAGCAGCTATAAGGATGATTATTTCTTCGAAAATGACACATTTTCCTTGGCAGCTAATTATGGGGTTTCCAAAGAGGGTATCATATTTTTTTATAATCCCTACGAAATCAAACCCTATTCGGGAGGTACCACTTATCTCACCATTCCTTATGAAGAAATTCAGGATTGTATGACCCAGACCGGAAAGAATTACATAAAAAACATTACAGAGTATTACAATTCAATTCAGTAGCGTAAATGCAGGTATTTAAATTTGGCGGAGCCTCCGTTAAAAGTGCAGAAAATATAAAAAATGTAGTTTCCATTGTTGAACGATATAAGGATTCTTCCCTTCTGATCGTGGTTTCGGCAATCGGTAAAACGACAGATAAGTTGGTGAAAGTGACAGAGAGTTACATCAAACGTGATGGTGCATGTTTTGAACACCTTGAAAGTTTGAAGAAAGAACATTTTGATATCCTGCATGAATTGTTTCCTGACCATAACCATCCTGTTTATGATGATATCGCCAATACTTTTGTAGAAATTGAGTGGATCTTGGAAGAAGAACCGCAAGATGACTATGACTATCTCTATGACCAGATCGTTTCTGTAGGAGAATTGCTTTCTACCAAAATTGTTGCTGCATATTCTTCTTATCAAGGATTAGCAACCCAATGGGTGGATGCAAGGGATTTTATCATGACCGATAACACTTACCGTGAGGGCAAAGTGGATTGGGAAAAGACAGAAGAAAAGATCCGAAAGGATCTGCCAAGCATTTTAGATGAATATATCGTCGTTACACAAGGATTTATCGGTTCAACTTCTGAAAACTTTACGACTACCCTTGGCCGAGAAGGTTCAGATTATTCTGCGGCCATCTTTGCTGCAAGCCTAAATGCAGAAAACATCACGATATGGAAGGATGTACCGGGAGTCCTGAATGCAGATCCTAAGTGGTTTGACCAAACAGAACTTATTCCTGAACTATCCTATACCGATGCAATTGAATTAACATATTATGGAGCAACGGTGATTCATCCTAAAACCATCAAACCGCTTCAAAATAAGAAAATAACACTGAATGTCCGTTCATTTATTAACCCAGAAGAGCCTGGTACACAGATAAAAACAACGAACCAAACCCTTCCTGTGCCTTCTTTTATCTTTAAGGTCAATCAGGTCTTTATCAATATTCAACCGCGCGATTTCTCCTTTATCGTAGAGGATAACTTGAGCCATATCTTTGATGCCTTCCACCAGAATCGAATCAAGATCAATATGATGCACAACTCTGCTATCAGTTTCTCGGTAAGCGTGGATGATACCGGAGAGAATGTCCTGAACCTATTGGAACAGTTGAAAAAGAGATATAAGGTATCAGTGGCCACTGGATTAGAATTAATTACCATTCGATACTACAATCAACAAACTATAGATCGCGTTTTGGTAAATAAGGAAATTTTTCGCGAACTTAAGGATAGTTACACTTGCCAAATGCTGGTGAAAAACAAAGATGAATAAACACATATTAGAGGAGGATGTTCAACAATTCATTAAGGCTAACCGGGAGAAATCTCCCGCAGAGGTAGCCTTGAAGAAAAGTCCTTTTCCGAATGTGAGCTCAGCAGAATTGGCCTCCCAGATTGATGGATGGCAACGTAGCGTTAAGAAATTACCTACCTGGGCTTTCAGCGAAGGCATTTATTATCCTGATAAGATCAATCTCGAGCAGTGTTCCTCAGAACATACTGCACTCATCAAGCAAACTTTGATTGCGAAAGGAAGCCGTGTTATTGATCTGACAGGGGGCTTTTCTGTGGACAGCTGTTATTTAGCGCAAGAGGCTGAAGAGGTCATCCATTGTGAACTCAATGAAAAGCTTTCTGAAATTGTGGCCTATAATGCCAGCATACTCCGGGTCAATAATTTGGTTTGCAAAGCTACTGACGGCATCGAATTACTCAGACAGAGTGAAGACCATGCCTTTGATTATATCTATGTAGACCCCTCAAGAAGGGTGAACCAAGGAAAGGTATTTCTTTTGGAGGATTGTGAACCGAATATTGTTGCCAACCAGGACCTTTTCTTTAGCAAGAGCAAATACATCATCAGCAAAGTTTCTCCCCTTCTGGATATCAGTACTGCGTTGACAAGCCTTAATCATGTCAAATTTGTTTATGTCATCAGTCTGGATAATGATTGTAAGGAATTGTTGTTCATTCAGGAGCGCGGATTTGAAGGAGAGACCAAGATTAAGGCTATACGATTATTTGCCGATCAACTGCAAACATTTGAGTTTACTTATGACGCAGAAAGGGCAACGATGAACCGCTATGCTGAACCACAGCATTATCTCTATGATTCGGATGTCGCGCTTAGCAAAGCTGGTGCCTTTAAGAGCGTTGGGAAGTATTTTGGATTAGGAAAGCTCCATCAACACTCGCATCTATATACTTCTGAGGTTTTTCAACCTGAGTTTCCAGGCAGGGTGTTCGAAATAAAACAGGTTCTTCCCTATTCAAGTCTAAAAAAGAACAATCCGTTTGTCCAGGCCAATATTGCCACTCGAAATTTTCCGGAGAAAGTCGAGGTGATTCGTAAGAAACATAAGATCAAAGATGGCGGAAAAACCTACCTATTCTTTACTACGGACAGTAACAATCAGTTTATTGTCATCGAATGCATGAGGATTCGATAAAATAGTTATTGAACTAAAGTACACAGTCAAGCCAAGTAATTGAAGGTCCTTTTTTCAAGTTTTTGTCCCTTTCTTCCTGGAATTTTAAGAAAATCGGATTGGATAGCAACTCTGTATGGATCACTTCATCCTTATATTCGGAAAGATGGATGAATCGCTTGCTTTCTCGGTCCTGGAATACGGAATACCTGAACCTCGAATTATCTAATACCTCAAACGCCTTTAAGAAATCCTGGATCCTATCTTTATTCTCTCCTTCATATTCGGGAAAAACTTCATATTCTACTTTTACGGCAAACATAATTTTTAAATTAAATTGTTCAGTTTATATCCATTCACCAGGTTTGTTCTGATCTATCCACCATGGAAATCCAGTAATTCCCTTCGACTTTAAACGCTCAATAAGCTGGGCTGTATGATGCTGAATATGCCTGATGGTATTTAAATGCAATTCCAATCTGCTATATGGATACCACTCAAAACCGGAATCTGCTTCCAAGGGCAATAGCGTTAAGGAACTTTCCAAATTTTGTTCAACCTCGTGGATAAACTCCAATATCTCTTGCTTAGAATGAAGTCCTACCACTTCAACTTCTGAGTTTTCCCAGTCTTTATCTCCACCTAAACTTTCTGCGCCTTCAATTGCTCCAGCAAAAGGCACAAAGGTTTCATAACTTGCAGATAGGTACAGTTTGGCGCTCCATATCGTATGATAAATCAATTGCCAATTTGGATTGTTATACTCATGACTGTTCCATTCAGTATCGGGTACTTTTTCGGTGACATCACGAAACATGCCTAGGGCAGCTCGATACTGGGATAATAAAATTTTAATAACACTTGAATATTCCATGATATAAACATTGATTTCCTCAAAAGTATAACATTCAATGACAGTAGTTTGTCAACAGAAACTTAATACTTTTTTAACTTTTGTAAAAAATAATAGGATTAATATTGTGGAGATTTGCATGGACAAAAAAAATCAATTATTACAGAATTAAAAAGGAGATGAAAAAATGAACAATATTTTAACAAAAAACACAATTATCAGACTAATACTAATCTGGTTGATGGTTTTTATATTTATGTTTTTTGGAAAAAGTATTGAAGGCCTTTACGGAAACAACACATTGGCTATAGGTATTTTCGTACTTGTATTGGCAACTATCATCGGTGCTGCCTTTGGAGTAGTTAAAGAAGCTGATGAATTGGCCCATAAACTTGGTGAACCTTATGGAACGCTGATCCTAACCCTTTCCATTGTCTCCATCGAGGTCATCTTGATTGTTGCCATGATATTCGGCCCTGAGGACAACCCGACCATTGGAAAAGATTCCATTTTTTCTGTGATGATGATCATTATGAACTTGGTTTTAGGTCTATGTATTCTTCTTGGTGGTCTAAGACATGGAGAGCAGGAGTATAACGCCCAAGGAACAATTACCTATTTATCCATGATCATTATGCTTGGCGGGATCTCGATGATGATTCCCAATTTCATCGAAGGAAAAGGGAATGGGGAATTTACCACTGTACAGGCCGCCAGTATTTCAGGATTGGTCATTTTACTTTATGGGTTCTTTTTGGCCTATCAAATGAAGGGATATAGGCATCTCTATATTCAACCCAAACCCGGACAGATGGAAATCCTTTTCAGCCAACGGAATGAAAGCCAACAAACTGACGGACATGGAAATGAAAAAGTAAGTAAAAAAGAGGTGTTATTGCGGACTTTGGTGTTATTAGGAATGATATTGCCCATTGTTCTCTTATCCCATAACCTTGCTACTTTGGTTGATTATGGAATCAAGGAAATGAATCTTCCTCCATTGTTAGGTGGAGTATTGATTGCCATCATTGTGTTTACACCAGAATCGATGACAGCGGTTAAAGCAGCAATGAATAATGAGTTTCAACGTGCTATCAACCTATGTCATGGTGCTTTTGTATCTACGGTAGGTCTTACGGTACCTGCAGTATTGATTATTGGTCTTATAGCTAGCAAAACAGTCTTATTTGGTATGACCACAACAGAAACCATACTCTTTGTTATTACCTTGATCTTGAGCATGCTTTCCTTTTCTGGTAGAAGGACTGCTCCTATTGTAGGGATTATGCATTTAGTTCTGTTTGCGGTCTTTGTGATATTAATTTTCAATCCTTAAAGAGGATATTAAAGATAATTATTAAGTAACATCAAGAATTGAACGGAGAGCGTTGTTTTTTCCTAGCAACGCATCTCTTTCAATCTACATGCAAAAAGAGCTGTCCAAGGACAGCTCTTTTTTGTTGTTTCAACTCTAAATAATTAAATAACCTCGATTCTAAACCTGGTTATTTGCTAATATTCTATTTCAATCAATGCTTTCAATGGAATAAGAATTCCATGTTTAATCTGGATATACCTATCGGTTAAGGACCACACAGTTGTTTCTATACGTTTAGGACCGTCTTCAGTATTGAAAACGATAGTAGTCTTCGATTTGAATTCATTGCCCAAGCGCACAGCACCTTGTAGTTTGTTTGAAAATTGGGTTGTTTTATCAGTCTCGGCGGGGATAATTCTAAATTTATCTACGTCTTCTTTTTCAATTAATGTTCCAGTCATTCGTCAATCTAATTAAGAGGTTTAAAAGGTTAACGTTAATTTATAAATTAATATATATTTCAGCAAGATTTTAGGGCAGAATATTAAATTAGTTACATTTGCATTAGATTTCAGAACACATATAAATGGGCATATTTGAAAAGGAATGGACATTGAACTTCACCCAATGTTATCCTAACGGGCAGTTGAAATATAGTGAATTAAACAACATTTTACAGATTACGGCAAGTGAACATGCTGAGAACTTAGGGTTTGGCTATAAGGCTATGTTTGATGTAAGACAGTCTTGGGTGCTGAGCAGGATGCTGATTGAAATAGACAGTTTGCCAAAATATACCCAGACCGTGAAGATCCGGACCTGGATCCAGGATTTTACGGGAAGCCGTTCCATCCGTAATTTTGAATTATGGCTTGGTGATCAAATATTGATTAGTGCCAGCAGTCTATGGGTGGTATTTAACATCAGAACCCGAAGAGCAGATACCTTTGCCCTGAGCACAGACCACATGGAGTTTTTTAGGGATAAAATCCCTACCAAAAATGCTGTTGAGAAAATTGATGGCAACGTGGATTTTCAACTTTTGAGCGACTATAGGGTAAAATTGTCCGACCTAGACATTGTAAACCATGCCAATAACGTCAAATACATGGAGTGGTGCTTTGATGCCATGGACCCCAAAAGTATCTTAAAAGGCTCCTTTACTCGCTTAGAAATGAATTTCCTGAAAGAATTGAATTATGGAGACGGTATAGAAATCAAGGAATTTGAGGACAAAGTATTCAGCATCCAGAAAGATGGCAGGATACATTTCCTGATGCGATTGACCAAATAAATATCAAAAAAAAATCCCCCGATTTGGTTCGGGGGATTTTTTTTATGCTTTAGCTGTGACTATAAAGCCCAAGCTTTATCTCCTTTTTTGTATGGATAATTACCATCAAATTTTCCAGGAATCTTTACAAAGCGCAATGCTTGTTTCATTCCTACTTCTGAAGTAAAGTAACCGGTCAATGTCAATTGTTTCAACATGGTGAAGAAGTGATTTGCATCGCCTTCTTTTTTGTTGCTTTGATATTCATTGGCTTCTTTATCGTAATTATTTACAAATTGTAGTTTCTCTTCAGCTGAAAGCTCTGCGAATCCTTTTTTGAATTCTTTTTGAGCACGATCATCTACACCGTTCAGACCATCCATAAAGGCTTTCTGATCTTTCTCTTCGTAGCAATCGCGGATCATCACTGGGATAAACTGACCAACACCAGCCTCTTTTGCGCCTGGAGTGGAGGTTTTAGGAAGAATAGCTTCGGCTAATTCACCCAAAAAATCAGGTGTATCACCTTCGAATAAGGATGCAACTTCTTTCGAAGCAGGTCTAGTACAACCTTGTAAGAACAAGTTCGCACCGATTACAGAACCCCCAACGATGAATGCAACGTTTTTTAATGCCTCTCTTCTATTCATTGTTCTTTAATTAAATTGTGTATTTAACATCCCAACCTTGGCGATAGTTACGTTTTACAAACTGATTAACCACGTCAAAGTTAGTAACTTTCATATTTTCGTTATCCCATAATAGCTTCAGGCTACGTCCAGGATATCTTCCATCTACACGTAAATCAGCACCACGGATAGCTAAGTTAGCCATTAATAGCGCCTCAGTCAATGGACCTGAGATTTCGAAAGGAGCACTTACTTCTTTCTTGCCATATCCTGCGATACAAGCTTCCACCCATTGTGCATAGTGACCACCTGCAGCTCCTGGTACACGCTCATATTTCAATGCTACGTTTTCTTTTCTAGAGGTAGGAAGTAACCTTGCGTTCTCACCGTAAGTATCAGCTAAGATTTTTCCTTTATCACCGATCAATAAGATACCATTACCACCATCACCGAAAATTTCGTTAGGTCCTAATTCTTCAGGACGAGCTGGTTGAATACCACCGTCCATCCAGTGCAAGGTCACAGGTCCTGTAGTTCTAGCAGCTTTCGGGAAAGTCATTGTCGCGTGAGAAGATGGAGGACAGCTTTCTGGGAAGTATCCACGTTTGAACTCATCCACATAAACTGAACCTACAGATGCTTGAACATCTTGTACATAAGTAAGCCCTAGGACGCTAAATGGAACCTCTAATAGGTGACATCCCATATCTCCTAGTGCACCAGTACCGTAATCCCACCAACCTCTCCAGTTGAATGGAACCAATTTATCTACAAAATCCTTTTGAGGAGCAGTTCCTAACCAAAGATCCCAGTTCAGTTCAGAAGGTACATTAGCCTTTTGCGTAGGCCACGAAATACCTTGAGGCCATACCGGACGGTCAGTCCAACAGTAAACTGTATGAACATTACCGATCAGACCAGCTTCATACCACTCACGCGCCTGTCTAGGACCATCATTCGATGCTCCTTGGTTACCCATTTGTGTAACGACCTTGTATTTTTTGGCAGCATCCGTTAGAACCCTTGCTTCCCATACATCGTGTGCCAATGGCTTCTGAACATATACGTGCTTACCTAACTGCATCGCAGCTAAAGCTTGGATAGCGTGGTTATGATCGGGAGTTGAAACAGAAACAGCATCAATGTTCTTGTGCTCTTTGTCCAACATCTCGCGGTAATCTTTATAATATTTAGCTTTTGGAAAACGCTTTCTTGAATTGGCAGCTCTACGGTCATCCACATCACAAAGGAAAGCAATATCTGCTTTTCCTGAATCATGGAATGATTTGATATCACTCTCACCTTTACCACCTACACCGATACCCGCAACAACTAATTTATCACTAGGAGCAGTAAATCCAGTACCACCTAATACGTGTCTAGGCACGATGCTGATTCCAGCCGCTGCTATCGCAGAATTCTTAATAAAATCTCTTCTTGAATTATTCTTACTCATATTATTGGGTTTAGTTTGTTATAAATTACCTTTTTTCAGCTCACTTACAGCAAAATCTACAGCTCTTGCAGTCAAGGCCATATAAGTCAATGAAGGGTTCACACATCCTGCAGAAGTCATGGCAGCTCCGTCAGTAACAAATACGTTCAATGCATCCCATACTTGGTTGTTGCCATTCAATACCGAAGTCTTCGGATCTCTACCCATTCTTGCAGTTCCCATTTCGTGGATACCCATACCGAAATTATAACCGCCATCATAAGTATTTACATCCTTAACGCCGATTTTCTCCAACATTTCCTTCATCTCTTCGGTCATGTCCTTACGCATTTTTTGCTCATTGTCCTTGATTTCCATATCCATCGACAATACAGGTAAGCCCCATTTATCTTTGACAGTCTTATCCAATGAGATTTTATTTTCATGGTAGGGAAGGATTTCACCGAATGCTGTAAATCCAACGCTCCAGTTTCCAGGTTCGCATAATGCATCTTTCCATGCACCACCCACCTGCATTTCTGCAATCTCTCCAGACCAACGGCCACGGCTTCCTGAACCCTGATAACCAAATCCACGTACATAGTCACGTTTCTTGGTATCACTAGGGATATTTACAAATCGAGGTACATAAAGGCCAGTAGGACGTCTTCCGAAGAAATACTTATCATCATAACCTTCAACCCTACCACCAGCTCCCAATCGGAAGTGGTGATCCATTGCATTGTGTCCCAATTCACCACTGCTACTTCCCAATCCACCTTCCCAAACATCAGTAGCCGAGTTCATCAACACCCATGTTGAGTTAAATGCAGAAGCACATACAAAGATTACTTTTGCAAAGAACTCATAAGTTTTATTTGTTTCAGCATCAATGATCTCAACACCTTTTGCTTTTTTGGTGTCTTTATCATAGATGATCTTCGTTACGATAGAGAATGGTCTCAACGTCAGATTACCGGTCTTCATTGCTGGAGGCAATGTAGAAGACTGTGTACTGAAGTAACCTCCAAAGTTACATCCCAACCAACATTGATTTTGGTATTGACAGTTGATACGGCCAGTATGCGGTTGGGTAATATTGGCGGTACGTCCCATAATGAAGTGACGATTTCCACCATATTCTTTCTTCAAACGCTCAGCTAGATCTTTCTCAACGATGTTAAAATCCATCGCAGGCAAGAAATCGCCATCCGGAAGTACATCCAGACCATCACGGTTACCGGAAATACCCGCCCATTTCTCAGCATAGCTATACCAAGGAGCGATATCTTTATAACGGATAGGCCAATCTACTCCATGGCCATCTTTCAAGTTTGCTTCAAAATCCAGATCACCTAAACGGTAACTCTGGCGACCCCACATCAACGAACGACCTCCAACATGATATCCCCTAAACCAGTCAAAGCGTTTCACTTCCGTGTATGGACTTTCTTTTTCATTAACCCAGAAATCTAAGTTTTTCTCGTTCAATGGGTAATCACGTTTTAAAACAGGGTAATCCTTCTCCATCTGCACTGTCCTACCACCACGGTGTGGATATTCCCATGCGTCTTTGTTGGCATGATAATCTTTCACGTGCTCCACATTGCGGCCACGCTCTAGCATAATTGTTTTCAGACCTTTCTCAGTAAGTTCTTTGGCTGCCCAGCCACCACTGATTCCAGATCCGATAACAATAGCATCATATACATTATTTTCCACCATTATCTTTTAAATTTTAATTAGTTTTCTACTTGTGTCTGAATAGTTTCCTTTTTGAAGAATAGCATGAAGATGATCATCACCACAAATGCAATCCCCGCAGGAACTATCCATAATTTATTCCAGAACAAAGCCAAATCCGAAGCTTTGATGTTCACATACATGTCACTTACATAACCTGCCACCCAGAATCCGATCAATTGGCCTACTCCATATGTTGCCAACGTAATCAATCCCTGAGCCGCACTCTTATTATCTTTTCCAGCTTTAGAATCTGTATAGATCTGACCTGATACAAAGAAAAAGTCATAACAGATCCCGTGCAGTGCAATACCGATCAATAGCATAAAGGTCATCTCGCCTGCATTGCCATATGCGAATAATACATAACGAATTACCCAAGCCAACATTCCCAACAAAATGGTGTTCTTAAAACCAAATCTTGTAAAGAATACAGGCAATAACAATAAACAAAGTGCTTCTGAAATCTGACCGATCGTCATTTTACCTGTTGCATTCGCTAAACCGATCTCGGTTAAGAATGGATTCGCATATTGGTAATAAAACGCCAATGGAATACAGATCAGGATAGAACAGATAAAGAACACCAAGAAGTTACGATCTTTCAATAACTTGATGGCATCCAATCCTAAAATCTTAGAAATGCTTTCTTTCTCACCACTGTTTCCAGCTTTCACAGGTGGAGTTTTCGGTAGAGTAAATGAGAAGATTCCCAAAACCAAAGAAGCAATTGCTGACATCATAAAGGTGTTTTTCAACAGGCCTTCTTGTAAGCCTTCTGGGCTATCCCATTTAAATAGGTAACTGATAGACAATCCAGCGATAATCCATCCGATAGTACCCCAAATACGAATAAATGAGAATTCCTTTTCAGGATTCTTCATCTGTCTAAATGATACGGAATTCACTAATGAAAGTGTTGGCATATACAGGATCATATAGCCTAGAACATAAGGGAAGAAAGATCCGATGGAATCACTCTGATAAAGTTGGTACATTAGGAATGCCCCAACTAAGTGCAGAACACCAAGGATTCTTTCTGCATTGAAATATCGGTCTGCAATCATTCCGATGATAAATGGAGCTATAATAGCTCCCCATGACTGTGTAGAGAACACATTTGCGATCTCCAAGCCTGACGCTTTTAAATTGTTTCCTAAAAATGTTCCGAGCGTAACGAACCAAGCTCCCCAAATAAAAAATTCGAGGAACATCATGAAAGAGAGTTTAAATTTAATTGATGAAGACATTCTAAAAGGTTTACTAAAATCTTGAATTTAAAGATAGAGATAATATGCTAATAACAAAATATAATCACGAATTTGTTTCAATACTAAATCCCTTTAGCATTAGAAGGAATCAACCTCCCTATAGGCTTTAACCAAGGTTTCTTCACCTTCTTTGCCCGACTTGGACATACCGTGCTCCATTCCAACCACACCTTTATACCCCTTCTCGTACAACCATTTAAATAGGTTCTTATAATTGATTTCTCCAGTTGTCGGCTCCCTTCTTCCCGGGTTGTCACCAACTTGGATATAACCGATTTCACTCCAGCATAAATCCATCATCGGAATTAAATTCCCTTCATTTTTTTGTTGATGGTATACATCATATAGAATCTTACATGATGGGCTATTTACAGCCTTACAGATTTCATAGGTTTGATCGGTAAATCTTAAAAACAGGTCTGGCGTATCACTCAATGGTTCCAATACCATGGTAATACCGTGCGGTTCGAATATTTCCGCTCCTTTTCTCAACCCTTCTACAACATTCGCAGTCTGCACACCAATTGGAAGGTTTCTGACATAATCTCCCGGTACCACAGTTACATGCTTTGCATGACAACGTTTCGCGATCTCGACAGACTCCCTGCATCCCTTTAGAAACACATCTACAAACTCCTGTTTTCCAGCAGCTAATGAATTCGCACCATTACCACCTTTGGGCACCACAAATACACCCATGGTCATCCCTAACTTCGCTAGCAAATCACCGATTTTCTTTTGTTCATCCACCGAACGACCTGGCATGCCATTGTCTTCAATTCCTCTGAAGCCTAAGTCATACATATATTGAATTTCATCAAGGAAATTCTTTCCTGCCGTTGCACTGAACATCCCTTGGTGCGGCGCATAGTTTAATTTGAATGGTTGATTGGCTGATTTCGATTCCATAGGTTTTTGAGATTGATCATTGGCAGAAAGCCCATTAGAGAATAATGAAGCTCCAACCAAAAGGGAACTGTTTTTTAAAAAATCCGAACGTTTCATTTAGGTATAAGTTTAAATTTTAAGTATTTAATCGGTTAGCAAATACTTCTTGAATCCAGCAGATTGGGCTTCTTTCACTGTCCCTTCCTCCAAATACATTAAATAAATATCAATTATATTTTTGGAATTCGCAAATGAAATCGCGTCCTCTGGTTTCATCGCAATGAACACATTATCATAGGCATCCGCCTCCATTGCTGTATTGGCAACCACTGTTACTGATATAATCTGTGATTTAATCGGAAACCCTGTTTTGGGATCCATATGATGTGAAAACCTGTAATCTTTTACTTTACGAAACTTCTCGTAACTCCCTGATGTCGTGACCGCTTTGTTTCTTAATTCCAGAATATGATCTGAACCTCCGATAGCTTGCTCCGGCCTTTGCACCAACACCTTAAAAGTGCTTTGATCGGGTTTTGTACCATAAGCCCTAATCTCTCCCCCCACCTCTACAATAAAACTTGCTATTTTCTTTTTTAGGAGAAAGTCATGTAAAACATCAACAGTGTAGCCTTGGGCAATTCCATTCAGATCAACCTCCACCTTTGAGGCCTTCTTTTTCAAGGTTTTTCCCGATAAGCGAAGTTTATCCATCCCGACATGCTCCATCGTTTCCCTGATAGTCGCTGTATCTGGAATATCAACGACTTCCTTTGGACCAAATCCCCATAAGGAAACCAATGGCATCACCGTAACATCAAATAAACCTTTCGAGTCTTTATATACCCTGAAAGATTCCTTCATCACTTTTAACATATGAGGATCCAATTTCATTTTATCCGTATTGGGATCATTAAACCTTGAAATTTGGGAATCCTTTTTATAAAGGGACATGGATTGATCTATAACCGCAAATATACTGTCGATAGAAGATTGGGTAATTGAAGCTGTTGGAGCGTAATAGCTAATGGTATAGGTTGTACCCTGCGCCCGTCCGTAAAGTTCGTGTTTCTGTAAAGCAGAAATTGGTTGCTGCCCATAGGCACAGCAACCAATTAATATCATAATGATAAAATTACAGAGTTTTATCACTATTAAATGTATTTCTCTACATCATGTCCTGGAACTGCAACCGGATAGAATCCATCTGCATTCGGCAATACCTTTGGTTTTGCATCCCAAGTGAACTGATCAGGCATCAAGCTGATATTGGATTGAATAGCCTCATCCCACTTGATCACCTTTCCAGTATAACATGCGATCCTTCCGATAATACCGGTCAACGAGCTATACGCTCCGTATTCGGCATCTTCAAATTTATATTCACCTTTAGCAATAGCTTCAAACAATTCTTTGTGCTCTTGCTGGTAAGGATTAGGATTACCTTTTGGATCGTGACGATAGATTTCTTTACCGTCTGGACCATATAAAACCGCCTGGTTACCAGCCGATAAATATACTCTACCTTTAGTAGCCTGGAAGGTCTCATCTACTCTATTCGAGATCCCTTCAAAGTGACGACATTGGCTGTAAACCACCGATCCATCATCATAGGTCAACTCTATAGCGAAGTTGTCATAGATCTCCCCATACTCCTTTCCAGTTCTATGGGCTCTACTTCCGGTTCCTTGGATAGAAACAGGATATTTTTGTTTTACCCAGTTTGCAATGTCGATATTATGAACGTGTTGCTCAACAATATGGTCACCACATAACCAGTTAAAATAATACCAGTTACGCATTTGGTACTCCATCTCAGTTTGATTCGGTTTACGAGGTCTTACCCAAACACCACCGCTGTTCCAATATACCTGTCCTGAAACCACATCTCCGATAGCACCATCGTGAATACGCTTGATTGCTTCTCTATAGTTTGTTTGGTAGCGTCTTTGCAAACCTACCACAACGTTTAATTTCTTTTGTTTCGCAATTTTTGCTACTTCCAAGACCTTGCGAACTCCTGGAATATCAGCAGCCACAGCTTTTTCCATGAAAACGTGTTTGCCTTGTTTAACAGCCTCTTCAAAATGAATAGGTCTGAATCCAGGAGGAGTCGTTAATAAAACGACATCAGCATCTTTGATTGCAGCTTTATAGCCATCAAAACCCACATATTTACGGCTATCTGGCACATCTATCTTATCCCCAAACTTCTCCTTAAGTGTATCATAAGTAGAATCCAGGTTATCTTTAAATGCGTCGGCCATTGCCACTAATTTGATATTTTGACCTGAAGCAAAAGCATCAAATGTTGCTCCAGTTCCACGACCACCACATCCAATTAAAGCAATTTTTATAACGTCAGAACCTGCAGCGAATACACTGCTCACTGAACTACCCGTTAAGGCAGCAGCACCCACTAGGGCAGAAGAAGATTTTATGAAATCCCTACGTTTTAAACTTTCCATGAAATTAGATTTAAATTGAGTATTATACGGTTTAAGTTAATTAAAAATCCTTCAAAGGCGCTTTATCATAATACGCCATAATCTCCTCATGACTAGGTTGTTTAACCGGGCGTACTAAACGCATCCCTACGAAAGGAGCTTCCGGAAACCACCAGTTTGATTTTGGAATCTGTGGGTCCAATTGTTTCCAGATCGGGTCTGACGCCCCTCTTGCAGCTGAACGCATATCGGCAGCTCCACTTTCAAATGAACCGCCACGTACCGCATGAGGATATAATTTGGCCGGAACATTCACCGGGTTATCTGACACCTTACCTTCCAAAGTTTTATAAAAATCAGCATCATACTGATCATAGGTCCACTCCGAAACGTTTCCTAAAATATCATATAAACCCCAAGGGTTCGCTTTTTTTGTTCCAACCTTCGCTGTTTTACCAGATGAATTATCCTTGAAAACTGCATAGTCAGCTAGCTGCGCTGCATCATCTGCAAAGAAGTATTCGGTTTCAGAACCTGCTCTTGCAGCATATTCCCATTCCGCTTCAGTTGGTAACCTATAAAAAACACCCGTTCTTACATATAACCATTTACAGAACTGTATAGCATTGTAATGGGTCATTGCCAAGGCCGGTTGACCATCCTTGCCAAAACCAAAGGTCATATCCAGATATGGCTTTGTAGGCCTAGTCACCGCATCAACTGCTGTTGGTACTTTTCCATCCGTAGACTTGGTGATCTCGTAATCCTTGTATAAAAATGGCTCGAAAATATTCCAAGTTACTTCATAGGTACCCATCCAAAATGGATCTAACTTCACTTTATGAACGGGTTTCTCATCCGCATTAGACGACTTCGCACTTCCCATGTTAAATTCTCCTCCAGGAATGGCTTCCATCGTGAATTCTAAACTTGTCCCTTCTATCTTTTGTGTGTA
Organism: Sphingobacterium sp. NPDC055431; assembly: GCF_053644255.1. Lineage (NCBI taxonomy): Bacteria > Pseudomonadati > Bacteroidota > Sphingobacteriia > Sphingobacteriales > Sphingobacteriaceae > Sphingobacterium > Sphingobacterium sp. NPDC055431. The sequence goes on along the minus strand of NZ_JBSHLH010000027.1, from coordinate 16,369 downwards.
ACGCTCGTGTTTTTCTTGCGCATTAGACATTTGTATCCCTGCCAACAAGGCAAAGAATAAAACTCTCCTCATAAATAGTTATAGTATGTAAAAACTTAAAATCAATTCGATTTTCAATGAAATTATTTCAATAAAGATAAGCAATTCTAGAAATATTTCAATAACATTTAGGTTACATTAGGAATGTAATAAGGACTTGATACCAGAAGTAAGTGCTCAAAAGACCCAAGGGAATACTCATCCCAATGACACTGTTTCCCACCTTCGAATTCAACTTAAACTGACTTAATATAATACTGGTAGCCACCAAACTAGGCATCGCCATCTCAAATATAGAAACCTGAACAATCTCCCCTTTTAGCCCCATCATGAAGGCTACAAGGATTACGATTGCAGGTGCAAAAATCAGTTTATAAACCAAAGCATAGGTAATATTGGGAATTTCACTCTTTACAATCCCAAAGTTAAGTTGAAGGCCTATTGAAAATAAGGCGATGGGAGAAACAGTAGAACCTAAAATCCTAAAGAAATCATCTAAACTGCTCAAGTCTACTAATCCTCCCAAGGTTAAAGCCAATAAACATCCTATCAATGGAGGGAATGTAAATACCCTTTTCAAAATATACCTGAAATCAACATTATTCTTCTTCTTTAAACTCCCTTTCATAGCGACTACCACCCCTACGGTAGACAGCAAGAAAAAGGTCATCTGATCACTAACGATTCCTATTGGCAGGGCATCCGTGCCGAAATAAGCTGTAATCAGAGGAAAGCCAACAAAAGAAGTATTGCTCAATCCAGCGATCAACATCAAGGTATGGGAAGTTCTTTTGGATATACGGGTCACTTTTTCCAGGATATAAAAGAAAATCAAGGATCCCGTCAACACCAAAACTGGTCCCAACATCGTGAACAATAAATTATTGTCCCAGCTCAACTTTGGTAGATAATTAAAGGAAATGGCAGGCAATCCGAAATACAAAACCCATGCATTCAAGGCTTTATATCCATCTTTGGCAACCCAATTAAATCTTCTACTTATTATCCCAGCGGCTAGGCAAAAAATAATGAGGATAAAGTTTGACACGTTAGCTAATTTTTTTTCCGCACGATCATTTGAAACAAAAATGACACTGAACTCGTTTTAAGGCACAAAGTTATTACTATTTTTGTCGACTTATGTATAATCCATAATTATTATTCTGTGATTAAGCACACTATACTTATCTTATTTACGCTTCTACCCTTTTTGGCCAACAGCCAAATAACGCAAATCAAAGAGGAAATCAAAAAGAGTCCGTTGATCCTGGAACTAGAAACCGAAAACGGCGGCATTCTCGCTCAAAAAGGTCTTAAATCTTCAACCTATGAAGGTGCATATTATAATGGATTAAACTTTAAGATCGGTTGGAAACAGCGCGCTAAAAAAGATCAGTATTATCAAATATACAACTACCCTATTTATGGTATCGGACTATATTCTAGCACCTTCAATACCGACATCTTAGGTAGCCCTTTCGCAATTTATGGCTTTGTCCAAACTCCAATCGCTCCAAAAGAGGACAGCCGCTGGAGCTATGATTACCGCATTGGCCTTGGTCTATCCGGAAACTTCAAGCCTTACAACGAAAATGAAAACCCATTGAATCTAGTCATAGGATCAAAAAACAACGTGTTTATTGACTTAGGGATCAGAACCCAATATAAAATCAATCCACATTGGAAAGCTGGAGTTGGATTGGCATTCCATCATTTCTCTAATGGAGCACTCCGATTGCCTAACAAAGGTGTAAACTTGGTGCCTTTGACTGTTTCGGTAAACTATCAATTTAATCCTGACATCAAGATCAATCGAGATTCTGTACTTAAGCCCTATTCCAAAAAGATCCTTTACCATGTTAATTACGGTGTAGGATTTAAACAATTAAAGAATGAATCTGATGAACGGTTCTTTAAATCTACTTTGAGCCTTTATGCCAGTAGACATGTTTCTTATAAATGGAGGCTGGGTGGAGGATTTGACCTCTTCTATTCCTCATCAGGAAATGACGCCGAAATAGCGGGGGACAAATCTGGAAAGTTAAGTTCTAAATTATCAGGAGGCCCTTCCTTCTATGTGGCCCATATCCTCAATGAAAAACTGGTCCTGAACGGTAATGTGGGCTATTACTTGCACAACCAACGCTTCAACGGCGAAATCAGGCGTGTGTTCTTAAGAGCAGGTGCCCGCTATTACGTCTATAAGAACATCAATGCAGGGGTTTCCATTAAAGCTCATATGGGCAAGGCCGATTTCATCGAATGGACTGTCGGTTACACTTTCAATAGAGATAAAGGAAATTAAACCTAGCTTTTTCGTACCTTTAATGAAGCAATAGGAAACCAAATCCATTTGTCAAATGAATTTTGCAGATAAAGTAATTGACTTCAACCAAAGGCTTCAATATACAGGCAAATTACCCGAGGGATTTTTTGTGATGAACCCTTTTATGGATAATCCTGAGACCCTGGAAGTCATGCGGAAATTCTACAATCAATATTATGCCGACAACAATCCCCGAAAATTCCTGATCGGAATCAATCCCAGTAGACATGGTGCCGGCGTTACAGGTGTCCCCTTTACAGACACAAAAAGACTGGAATCGGCATGCGGTATAAAAATGACTTCTGCACGTACTCATGAAATATCTTCCGTCTTTATGTATGATATGATTAAAGAATTTGGCGGAGCAGCCGAGTTTTACAGAGAATTCTATATTAACTCCCCTTTCCCATTGGCCATAATCCGTGAAGTTAAACCCGGCCAATTCCTCAATGCCAATTACTACGATGACCCCAAACTCTTCCTTGCGGTTAAAGATTTCATGATCGAATCCCTAAAAAGCCATATCGAATTAGGTCTTTACCAAGATGAGGTCTTTATTTTAGGAAAAAAGAATGCCCAATTCATCCATAAACTCAATCAGGAAGCCAATCTATTCGATAAACTGACAGTCCTTGAACACCCTCGCTTTATTCAGCAATATAAATCAAAAGAAAAACCACTCTATATAGATAAATACTTAGTCGCATTCAATCAAAACAATGGAACGGTCTAAGATCATATACAGCATTGGGCATTCGACCCATCCCATCCAAGAGTTTTTGGATATGCTGGACTCCTTTGACATTGAACTCCTGGTCGATATAAGAAAGTTACCTGGTTCTCGTAAATTCCCGCAATTCAATCAGGATACACTCAAGATCTCCTTAGAAAACCATGGAATCAAATACATCCATCTGAGCTCCTTGACCGGTCGTAGACCTGCTCACAAGGACAGTCATAATAACGCATGGAGAAACCCTTCCTTTCGGGGTTATGCCGATTATATGGAAACAGATGAATTTAAACAGGGAATCATTGAATTAGAAGCTATGGCAACTGAACAAAAAACGGTCTATATGTGCTCAGAGGCTGTTTGGTGGAGATGCCATCGATCTTTAGTTTCCGATTATCTGAAGATACGAGGATGGCAAGTCTTTCATATTATGGCTATTGGCAAAGCTCAGGAACATCCATATACCTCAGCAGCCAGCATTGTAGACGGTAAATTAAATTATTCATCATAAACAAAAACCTATTATCATGGACACAAATTTCAAAATTGGTGACCTGGTCAGCTGGAATTCTGAAGCAGGTCGGGTTTCTGGAACCATCATCAAAATCCATACTAGCGATTTCGATTATAAAGGCTACACCCATCGAGCCAGCCCGCAAGATCCGCAATATGAAATCAAGAGCAGTAAGACCGACCACATCGCTGCCCATAAAGGAAAAGCATTAACACTCGAAAAATAATTTAATTAATGTAACAATACATGTTACATAAACTCATTTTTTCTACAAATAACTTAAATTTGTCGCATTCTCCCACTTGACTCTTGATTTAGGTTCAATTACGCATATTCCCGGCGTCAAGTTTAAATTCACTTTCTAAAATGAATAGAAAAAAAGTCATTCATCAAAATTATTTCAAGCTCTTTGCCATTTCTTTAATAGTAGGTTTACTGAGTTCTATTCTTGCTGTTTCCCTGCGCTATATTACAGAAAAGACCGAACATCATATGTTCAATTTTGTCTCTGAAACCAACCCTTACATATTCATCATCCTTCCTTCAATTGGTATCACCATCATCTACTTCCTCAGAAAATATGCCTTTCAGGGAAGGAAAAACAAGGGAATGACTGAAATCTATAAAACTTTGGACCTTAGGAAAGACCACTTACCCCTATTTAAGATTCCATCCCACTTCATCAATGGATTCTTGACCGTAATCTTTGGAGGCTCTACGGGAATTGAAGTTTCTACAGTGGTTTCTACGGCAACCATTGGAAATGAAGTGTACAAGAAAAACTTTTCGGCCAAACTCTATAAAAGGGAACTTATCTGTGCAGCTTCGGCAGCAGGGGTTGCCATATTGTTCTCCAGCCCTTTAGCTGGATTGCTCTTCGGTATTGAAGCCATCAGCAGAAAATTCAAACCGACCATTTTGATCAGCTGCCTGGCCTCCACCTTAGTTGCAGCATTATTTATATATGGTTTAGGAAATGAACGGATCATCCCTACGCAGATCGTGGAATGGAAATGGCAAGCTACGCCATTCTTTTTACTCTTAAGCCTTTTAGGCGCCTTGTTCGCTGTAGGATTCACCTTATTGATGATCAGGATCAAGACTTTCTTCGGAAATATCAATAACAACTTTATACGGGTCAACTTAGGCGCTATTACGGTCGGAATTCTAATTTTCTTCTTTCCAGTTCTATTCGGAGATAGCTACCACGGTTTAAATGAAGTCCTTCATGCAGAAACAAATTCCATGGGTTATTTGTTCCTACTTGTATTATTGAAACCATTGGCATCCTCCCTTACCTTAGGTGCTGGAGGCGACGGAGGGGTATTCGCACCAAGCATTATTGTTGGAGCTTTCTTAGGCCTGCTAGTAGCAATTTTCTGCCAAACTTTCCTTCACATGGAGGTAAGTCCAATCAATTTCGCACTTATAGGTGCCGGATCAGCTCTTTCAGCAGCTATTTATGCGCCCTTTACATCCATTTTCTTGATTTGCAATATCGTGCCTAATGGATACAGCTTAATCATTCCATTGATCGTTTGTTGCTTGGTATCAAAATATTTGGCTTACAAACTCCTACCATACAATGTATACACCTACGACATGTACAAAGAAAATTTAAAGAATTCCTTGGTGTAGTTTAGCTATCCATACATTTGAAAGTTAAGTGTTACTGTTATGTTGAGAAGTAAAAATTTGAGGTAAATTTATTGGAAGGTAATGACAGCAAGTTGTCAATGAAAATTAATTAGCTCTTTTATTTTTTAAATATAGAACCCCTTTCGGGGTTCCATTATTTTAGCTGGCATGGCACGTTAGCCTGGAAGTTGCGCAAAAACGTTGTTCGATTAATCGAACAACGTTTTTGCATTAGCCCAATATTGTTTACCATCCATGCTAAAATAATTCATCCCCTCTAGGGAGGTATGGCGGATAAAAAAATTCTTCTGGATAATAATTATAGGTATAAATACCTAGAAACACAGTTCTATCAAATTTGTAATTGGCAGGCACGAAACATCTCGGAACATTAGAATCATTATGCTGTTGGCGAACAGGTCATCCATCTTCGATGGATGATGACAAGCACGTTGTGCGACATTTACGGACTGATTCTTCACTCCCCGTTCAGAATTGGATATTCCTGAGAGGGATTCAGAGTGAAACGAAGAATCTATTTTTTATTTTATTTAGAGTTGTTTGTCATTCCGCTATCGTAAGATGAGGAAACTATTTTTTATTGCTTTATTCCCATAAAGGGGAAATACTGAAAAATATTTCACCCCCGCTAAGGGTTATCCCTTAATTCTATGCCCTTCTACAAAGATCCCACCCCTGCTGGCGAATTTATACATCTCAATACTCATATCTCAAATCTCAAATCCAAATAACAGAAAAGGGGCAAATTTCATTTGCCCCTTTTCTGTTATTTAAACAGCTTAAATATCTTACTGCCAAAATTCTTATCGACGGTGATATAGGATGGATAATAAATATTCTGCCCTGCGATACGGATAGAAGGTTTGATCTTAAGGACCATAAAGCCTTCAGATTTCTTGTTCAGGAGTTCATCGAAAAACTTCTCAAAGCCATTTTCTTTGGCTTTATTAAAGATATTGGCTTTGAATGTCATCGGAACAATGGTGCTTTGCCCTTGGGTCAAACTTACATTCTGATCTACCGTACCCTCAAACAGAGGAGAATTCTGGATCTCAATGACATATTTGAAAGAGTTAAAAGCAGCTTTTTGAGCTTCCGGATTGGTAACTTTCAGATTCACCTTACCTTCTAAAGGAAGTTCCTTGCTGAACAGAGCTACCGCCAATCCTGCAATCGAGGACATATTATAGTTCCCATCCGCTCCCTTGAAAGATTCCAAATTCTTGCCATTGAACTTCACCTGATCAACCGACTCGACATCATATTCGCAGTCTGCCAAAGCCTTAATCTGGGCTTTTTTGTTTACTTGGCAACCAGATAACATCAGGATTGCCAGAACGGATACTATTCCTATTAATTTTCTCATATTCTATTACTTTCTTCCAAAATTATAAATCAAACCAAGTGTAAAAACAGCATTTCCAGGTTTTAAATACTGATTGTCCATCAGACCAATATTCCAACCATTGGTATATTGGATTTGAAACCCTTTATTCAATTCCAACCTCGTAAAGAAAACAGGCTCTATATACACATTCTCTTCCAGCTGTGAGGCAACCTCATTGAGCTCAAATCGATCCATCTTGACACGGCTCAAGCGAATAGCTGTTCCATAGTTTAGAGTCCTCTTCTTGCCAAAAAGATTAATCTTGTTTTTTCTTGTTGACGAAAAATTTGCCTGAACGAAGATTTTGTTGAAGTCAAGGTCTCTTGTTTCCACTGGATCGGCCCCTGTGGTGCTCGCCCTCTTATCAACATCGGTTGTCGCTCCTACGCCATAACCGCCATAGAATTCCAGTACACTTCGCTTAGCTTTTCCAACTACCGTATAATAGCCTAATCCACCTTCATACAGATATTGTTTGAAATCATTATTGTCTGAATGGTAATTGATATAGGAGCCATTTCCGATAATGGCAAGGTGGTCGGTAAATGCAACACCTAGGTTGCCGCTTAGGTTCCCCTTAGGGTTAACATGTGCCGCAATATACCCTTCTCCTTTGTTATTAAACATCGGTGTTGCTGGAACATTGGGCAAATAAACTGAACTACAACTGCTCAAACAGGCGACCCCTGCAAGCAAACCCCACAAATGGGATGACTTTACTTTATTCATAAAACTCATTATCCCTGCATCTCCACAAATTATTATGCCAAAGATTCAGAATTTAAAAAAACTTTCATGTTTTCGCCGAAATTCAAACGATCATGAAAGTTTTTATAGCCTTTTGAGAAAAGACTGCACTATATTGATTTTATTTTTTAATTCAGATAAACCTAGATAACTCCATGGATTTCAAGTTGCTCTTGCATTTCTTTCTGCAATAGCACAGCCTCCTCACGAGCTTTCTCAGCAAAGTCTCTACCTTTCGAAGCGTAGATAATTCCACGGGTACTATTGACCAAAAGTCCACAGTCTTTATTCATTCCATACTGGCACACATCAGCTAAAGATCCACCTTGCGCTCCAACACCTGGAACCAACAGGAAATGATCGGGAGCATGCTCTCTAATTTTAGTGAATGCTTCCCCACGTGTAGCTCCAACAACATACATCAGATTCTCCGAACTCCCCCAAGTATTTACCTTGTCGATGACTTCTTCAAACAATTGCTTTCCCTCTACATTCTGGAAATTCTGAAAGTCCAAACTACCTTGATTGGAGGTCAATGCCAGTACAATTGCCCACTTACCCTCAAAATCAAGAAATGGAGTAACCGAATCCTCTCCCATATAAGGAGCAATGGTAATGGAATCAAAATTCAACCCCGAAGATTCCGGATTGAAAAAAGCCTGCGCATACATCTTGGAGGTATTGCCAATATCGCCCCTCTTGGCATCTGCAATACTGAAACAATCCTTTGGCAAGATCTCACAGGTCTTACGCAGGGATTCCCAACCTCTTACGCCATAACTCTCATAAAAAGCAATATTCGGTTTATAAGCTACACAAAGATCTGCAGTGGCTTCAACGATAGCTTTATTGAATGAAAAAATTGGATCTTCCTCATCTAAGAGATGTTCTGGAATTTTCGTGATATCGGTATCCAATCCTACACATAAAAAGCTTTTCTTTCTTTTAATATTGTCTATTAGCTCTTTCTTGGTCATTATATATTACTGATTTATTAATGAGATCATGAAATCCTCAAACTCCTTGGTTGAATAGTCTGCCATGCCCTTATGGTCAAAAGCAAGAGCTCCCTGTTTATTCAGCACAACCGTGGAAGGAATTGATCCACTTAACCAAGTTGTTGGTATCTCACTTTCAGGATAATATATGGGCATATTCAACTTCTCCTTTTCCATAAACGCCTTCGCACCATCTGCATTATGCTCAATCTCTACTAGCATAAACACAACCTTATCATTATCCTTATACTTATCATATAGTTTTTGGATAGATGGCATTTCGGCACGGCAAGGACCACACCAAGTTGCCCAGAAATTGATAAAGACAACTTTCCCCTGGAGTTCATGGGTTTGGATCCTTTTTCCGGTATCATCGGATAGGGTTACTGTTTCCGTCATCACCATAGGGGTTGCGGAAGGCTCTGCAGCCGTTTGTTTTGGGATTGAGGGATTAAAAAGACCTATTTTCATTAATCCTCTTTGAATTGCTGTTCTGGTCGTTGGTGTCAATACCAATATTGCCAAAACAATAATAAGGACCCAGGATAAAATATTTTTTGTGTTGTTTTTCTTTTCGGCCATGATTATGAATCAAATTTCTCCAACTGTTTCAACAAAGTAGCAAAATCTTTCGGATATTCTGCCTCAAATGCATACTCTTTACCATTCAAAGTAAACTTAACCGCCTTGGAATGCAGAGCAAAGCGCTTCATGATCGGCAATTCTTCTTGATCCTTAGAAAGTGTAAATCCTCTTTTCTTGATTTGGGAAAGATATACAGGTTTCCCACGGTACATTGCATCGCCTACGATGGCAGCATGCTGGGTAGCAAGATGGATACGGATTTGGTGCATCCTACCAGTAATCGGCTTACACTCCACTAAAGTAAAATGTTTGAAATATTGGATACTGTTGAAAATTGTCTCTGCAGGTTTCCCATTATAGCGATCAATGGTCACATTCTTATTTCCTTGGTTCAGGATCGGTAAGTCCACCAGAAGATCTTCAAAAACATGGGTCCCTCCAATAATGGCATGATAGGTTTTATCGACCCTACGTTTTTCGAATTCTATTGACATGAGCCTATAGGTTTCTGGATTTTTCGCAATCAGGAGAACACCGGAAGTATCCTTGTCCAGTCGGTGACAGACCTGTGCGTCTGGAAAATAGTTTTTCGCCAAGCGAAGGATATTCACCTCATCACCTCCCCTTGCATCCAATGAGGCCACAAAGGGTGGTTTATTGATAACAATGAGGTTGTCATCCTCGTGTATGATCAGTTCGTTGAATTTCGGGTATTTAAATAGATTTTTCTCTTGTTGAGCCATAACCGCAAAAATAAGAATTATTGCTAATTTTCTATAATTCAGCGTAGTTTAAGCAATAGGTTAACATTCAGGTTGATACTCCTACAAAAATGCCTACTTTTGCAATAAAAGCAATCTAACATGTCAGTAAATAAAGTAATCAAGCGAATTACAACATCTATTATTCGCGATATGAAAAACAGAGGGGAGAAAATCAGTATGCTTACTTCTTATGATTATTCAACCGCAAGAATCTTAGATGATGCCGGTGTTGATATTCTGTTGGTAGGCGATTCTGCTGCCAATGTTTTCGCAGGTTTTGAAACCACACTGCCTATTACGCTTGACAATATGATCTATCATGCTTCAGCGGTAGCTAGAGCAGCTAAACGCTCCATGGTCATCGCCGATCTTCCTTTCGGTGAATATCAAGGTGCTACTGAAGATGCTTACAAAGCAGCGGTCAGGATGATGAAAGAATCCGGCGTACATGCCATCAAATTAGAAGGTGGAACTGAAATCATTGACAACATCAAGAAAATCGTACAATCTGGAATTCCGGTTTGTGGACACTTAGGCTTGACCCCTCAATCCATCTATAAATTTGGTGATTTTGGTGTCCGTGCTAAAGAAGATGCTGAAGCCGCAAAATTAAAGGAAGATGCCATAGCCCTTCAAGAAGCAGGATGTTTTGCCGTTGTCCTGGAAAAGATTCCTGCAGCTTTAGCAGGCGAAGTTTCCAAGATGTTGGACATCCCGACCATAGGAATTGGAGCAGGTAATCTCTGCGATGGCCAAGTCTTGGTCGTTAATGATATGCTGGGTATTACACAAGAGTTTAAACCTAAATTCTTGAGACAATACCTAAACTTAAATGAAGAGATCAACAAAGCCGTGAAGCAATACGTGGCCGACGTGAAAGCACAAGAATACCCTAACGAATCTGAACAATATTAATCATGAACAAAATCCTTCTTATTGTAATCCTTGTCGGTATATTGATTTACTTTCTGTCGCGAAGAGTGATGATGAAGGGCAAATCTACTGCTGTTCAAAAAAGCAATAAGCAGGGCTTTTTTCTTGTGGAGAGTGGTGCACCCATTATCCAAAGGACCATCAAGAACACCCTGTTCAGTGTAGGTATTGGGGTTGTACTCTTTGTTATCACGATCGTATTGGCCATGAAGATCAAGATTATCCTTTTCATGCTTCCGATCAGTCTCTATCTCATGAGCCAACTATTTCTCTTGAACAATCAATTGAAATATGCCAAGGATCAAAGGATATGGTTCAATCCAAATACCAATGATGTGCTGATTGAATGGCTAAGTGGAAATAGAGTTTCTTTTAATTTGCTGAAGGATGTTCAGCAAGTTCGTGCGGTTAAATCTGTTCAGAAGAACAATCAGATATTATTTGGTTATTATGAACTCTGCGTTCATAATAACCAAGTTTTTGTGCCCTTTATTTTGGAAGATAATCAGATGAATACACGTTTCTTCAAAACCATGAAAGAAAATTATTCCATCAATCCTAAATCTTCCTTATACCCCATCATTTAAACCTGGGGTAACTTATAGCCGTTATGGTAGCCCGCTGCCAATAATTTATTGGCTTCAGCTTCTTTAAATCGTTGTTTATCTTTTTCCCAATAGATCTTTTTCCCTGTTCTATAGGCAATGTTTCCCATTTGGGAGAATTTAGCAATATGACTTCCTACCTCTAGGGGAGCATTTAAAATATTTCCATTTTTGGTCCGGATGGCTTCCACAAAATTCTGCATGTGCAGATCCAGTCCATTGTCTACTTTCTTCTGATAGGGAACAGCCTCCATCCTATCCATCTCTGGAATCACTTCCCAGCCATTTCTATCCAATACCAAAGTGCCATTGTTACCTATAAAGGCAATACCGTGTTCACGACTATATGGACCTCCTGAAATACTGGTTGCATGTTCCCATTGGATATTGAATCCATCAAATTCATAGACAGTAGTCAAGGTGTCAGGGGTATCACCTGCATCATCAGGATAAGCAAATTTACCTCCTGCTGCCATGATGGAATTCGGATCTGAAACCTTCATCCCCAATAGCGCATAATCCAATAGATGGACTCCCCAGTCGGTCATCAGACCACCTGCATAATCCCAGTACCACCTAAAATTATAGTGGAAACGATTCGGATTGAATGGTCTTGTCTTAGCGGGACCTAACCAAGATTTATAATCAACACCTGCTGGAACTGGTCCATCAGGCTCAACTGGAACACGCTTTTTCCAACCTAAGTAAGCCCAAGCTTTTACTAAGCGAACCTTCCCTAATTTCCCTGAATGCACAAATTCAATGGCATCCTTAAAGTGCTTCTGCGATCGTTGCCACTGTCCTACCTGCACAATGCTGTTATACTTTTCTTTCGCTGCTAGCATGGCATTACACTCCACAATGGAATTCCCAATGGGTTTCTCCACATAAACTGCCTTACCAGCTTTACAGGCATCCACCAACATCAAGCAATGCCAATGGTCAGGCGTACCGATTATGACAGCATCGACCTCAGGATCTTTCAATAAGGCTTTATAATCTTTATATACCTTAGGTTTTTGACCTAAAGCTTCTAATTGTTTCTGCCTTTCCTGAATCACAGCATCATCCACATCACAGATAGCGGTGCAACTTACATTGGATACTTTTAGGATGGAACTTAAATCGGACCAACCCATCCCCTTGATACCAATAGCGCCAACACGCAGGGTAGATTGTTTATTCGTCCTACCATATAATGATGTTAAGTGCAAAGCAGGAAATAGCAAAGCTGACTTATAAATAAATTCTCTTCTTGAAATGCTCATTCGTTTTAGGTTTCTATGAATTTACGGATCTTCCTGCAAATTCTACATAATTTTATAACTATTAATGGAAATTATGTAACAATTCTAAACCCAATTCTCCTGAAATTTGTATTCATTAATAACGATCAATAGCATAATGAAGAATCACACATATAAAGTAACGGGTATGACCTGCAATGGCTGTAGGACCAACGTCGAGAAAAAGCTGAATGAGATTCCTGGGATCAAAGCTCAAGTAAGTCTTGAAAAAGCAGAGGCACAATTGCAGACAGATGAACCTATTCAAATTTCTGATCTTCAAGATAAACTCAATGAATTGGGCGGTCATTATCAGATCCATCAAGAGGATAATATGGATAGTCATGCCCCAACCGAAAAGACATTCTCAGTGACTGGAATGACCTGCAATGGCTGCAGGACTAATGTGGAGAAAAAACTGAATGAAATTCCGGAACTTCAAGCTACCGTAAATCTTGAAAAGGGAGAAGCCCAGATCAAAGCAAAATCTCCCATTTCCAACGAAGAACTACAAAATAAATTGGATGAATTAGGTGGACATTACCATATCCAGGAGAAAGGAAGTGCCCCGCACATGCATCATCAACATTCGCATGAGCCTGAGCTATCTGAAAGTGGAGAATATATCTGCCCAATGTTTTGCGAGGGTAAGGACAAGATTTACCATGAACCTGGCAGATGTCCGGTTTGTAATATGCATTTACGCCCTGTAGAAAAAGTGGACTTCAATGCTCCCTCCCATCAACATCAGGCACAACCGACGGTCAATGCCAGTAATGCAGGGAAATACTATTGCCCTATGATGTGCGAAGGAGACAAAGTCTATGATAAATTTGGTTCTTGTCCAGTTTGTGGAATGAATTTGGAAAAAATTCCTGATACCACCCTTAAAGTGGAATACACCTGCCCCATGCACCCAGAAATCGTTCAGGATCACCCTGGAGATTGCCCAATCTGCGGAATGGAGCTTGTCCCTAATCAGGTTACTGAAGAAGACGACCAACATTATCGGGATCTCTTAAAGAAATTCTGGATTTCTGTCGCATGTACTGTACCCGTTTTTATCCTTTCCATGGGCGATATGTTGCCAGGTCAACCGATCAGTCAGCTTATCCCGTATAAAGTCAATGCCTGGATACAGCTAATCCTAACTTTACCAGTGGTTTTCTATACCTGTTGGATGTTTTTCCAACGTGCATGGACCTCTTTCAAGACCTGGAATTTAAATATGTTCAGCCTGATTGGCCTTGGTGCTGCAGCAGCCTTTATTTTTAGTTTATTGGCCTTTTTCTTCCCGCAGATCTTTCCTGAAGAACTAAAGGGACATCATGGAGAAGTCCACCTGTATTTCGAATCCGTTGTGGTCATCCTTACCTTGGTGTTATTAGGTCAGGTAATGGAAGCCAAAGCCCATTCTAAAACTAACTCTGCCATTAAGGAATTGATCAAATTAAGTCCTGCTGAAGCTATCCTGGTTGAAAATGGAAAAGAAAGGAAAATATCGATCCACGATGTTAAAGTAGGGAATATCTTAAGGGTAAGAGCGGGAGATAAAGTCCCAGTAGACGGAATTGTGACTGAAGGTAATACTTCCATCGACGAAGCCATGATTACCGGAGAGCCTATTCCCGTTGAAAAATCAAAAGACGATCAGGTAATCGGTGGAACCATCAACGGAAACCATGAGATTTTGATCAAAGCGGAAAAGGTGGGTTCTGAAACCCTCCTTTCCCAAATCATTCAGCTGGTAAATAATGCCAGTCGAAGTCAACCCCCTATTCAAAAACTGACCGATAAGGTTTCCAAAATATTTGTCCCTGCCGTTATTGCCATTGCAATCTTGACCTTTATCCTTTGGAACATATCATCCGTCCCCAATAGTACGGCCATGGCTTTTTCAAATATGTTGGCTGTATTGATTGTTGCCTGTCCTTGTGCATTAGGTCTTGCAACGCCTATGTCTGTTATGGTGGGAATTGGAAAAGGAGCGAAAAATGGCATCCTGATCAAGAATTCGGAAGCACTGGAAAAACTTGAAAAAGCCAATGTGCTGGTTGTGGACAAAACAGGTACTATTACAGAAGGAAAACCTTCCGTATCTGAAGTTACTTCTGAAAACGACAAATTCTCAGAAAATGACATCCTTCAGATCGCAGCATCTGTGAATAAGAACAGTACCCATCCGCTGGCACAGGCCATGACGGATAAGGCCAAAGAAAATGGCTTACAGCTATTAGATGTTGCTCAATTTGAAAACATTTCAGGCAAGGGTGTCAAAGGCCATATATTCCATATGACCGCCTTACTTGGAACACCAAGATTAATGGAAGAACAGCATATCGAGGTCAGCAATGAACAACTCCAAAAGATTGAGGAATTACAGAAAAAGGGAAATTCTGTATCCGTACTTGCCATCGATGGAAAAGTTGCTGGCTTGGTTGCCGCATTTGATGCCTTGAAAAAAAGCAGCATAGAGGTAATCAAGAGATTTATGGAAGAGGGTGTTGAAGTCTATATGTTTACTGGGGACAACCAAAATACTGCAGATATCGTTGCGAAAGAGGCAGGTATCGAACATGCGAAAGGCAGTTTATTGCCTGAAGACAAACTAAATGGTATCAAAGAACTGCAAAAGGCTGGTAAAAAGGTGATCATGGTTGGTGATGGAATCAACGATGCTCCAGCTTTAACCCAAGCAGATGTGGGTATTGCCATGGGCACCGGAACAGATGTTGCCATCCAAAGTGCAGAAATCACCTTGATTAAAGGAGATCTTATCGGCGTGCACAAAGCCTTCAAGCTAAGTAAATCCATGCTGAGGAACATCAAGCAAAACCTATTGTTCGCATTTTTATACAATGTCATCGGTATTCCCATTGCAGCCGGTATATTATATCCATCTTTTGGGATTCTGATGTCCCCAATGATCGCAGCTGCAGCCATGAGCTTGAGTTCTGTATCTGTAATTGTCAATTCATTGAGGTTAAATGCAGTGAAATTGGATTAAGAGGAAAGGATTTAGGATCTATGAAAATAAATTCCAGAGGACATTGACATTTCATTTTTTTTCATGCTGAGACACGAAACAATTTGGAATAATACAGACCAAATCGACAAACTAGTTGAGGATTACATTGGCGTATTTTCATGAACCTTCTTTCCCCTTTTTTTGTCATGTTGAGGCACGTAACATCTCGGAATAAAACAGACCAAATCGATAAGCTGGTTGAGGATTACATTGCTGTACTGTCCAGCACCTTCTTTCCTCTTTTTTGTCATGTTGAGGCACGAAACATCTCGGAATAATAAGGGTTGCACTGGCGTACAGTTCCTGCACCTTCGGTGCAGGATGACACACATTAGTAGTAGAGAACCGTACAGATTCCTCACTAATCGTTCAGAATCAAAATGCGCTAAATAGGGATTCAGAGTGAAACGAAGAATCTATTTTTTATTTTATTTTTTGAGGTGGTTGTCATCGTAAGTTTGAGAAACCTATTTCAAGTTAAGTATGGATAGTTCCGAGACCCTTCGGCAAGCCCTCAGGGTGACACAGAAAGGTATAGAAAAACATTTCACCCACGCTGTGGGTTCGCCATTACAAACATCTAATTTCTACAAACATTTCACCCCCGTTGGAGGTTTCTCAATACAAAAAACATACTTCCGGAGGAAGCCCTTTCGCCTCCGGCTCATTTCCAATGGCGGAAAAATGGAAAGAATGCCGTTGCCCTGTGCGATGGGATTGCTAAAATAATTGAACCCTTCTAGGGTTCTCTTTATTGCAAGAATT